>JANOFD010000171.1:0-1930 GCA_031413455.1 Rhodobiaceae bacterium | reverse complement strand
ACCAGAAGGCGTGCAGCTTCACCGAAACGAGCACGGTGAATAACGCAAGCAGCACGGCAACGAGGCGCACCTGCAAGCCGATGATGAAGCACAAGCCGGCAATGGTTTCACAGGCGGCGGCTAACATGAACATGAGTTCGCCGGCGGGAATGCCGTTCGCAGTCATTTGGGCGATCTGGGTCATCGGGTCGGGGTCGAACATTTTTCCAGCACCGGCGGCCAGGAAATACAGGCCCAAAATAATGCGGCCGATGGTGGCCAAAAGTCCGTACGGCATACGATGTCCCCCCCGATATTCTGTTTCGTTGGCCATAGTTACACAATTGAACCTGAAATAGCAGCGCTTTTCGCGCGCCGGATGCGGTGGATGTTGCAAACTCCCGCCGCAGGGGAAGTGCCGGTTCGCAAGATGCCCGGCGATAGAGTAAGGTCTGTGCCTGCAGTGAATGAAGGAGTGCGCAGATGGCAAGCAATGGCAAGTTGCTCAAAGCGATCAAGGGATCGATCTCAAATTTTTCGGCGCTGGGACCGATGGAACTGGCGGCGCATTTGCGTGATCCGTCGCACATCGCGAAGATGAAGAAGTACGGCGTCAATGATGCGCAGATCCACCGCGTGATTTTGATCTTGCAGGAACAAAAGCCCAATTCGAAAGAACTGGCTGCGTATCTCAATTCAAGCCTGGTTTAAGAGGCCTTGGCGCGGGGTTTGGGAATTTTGTTGTCCACCGCGTATCGTGTCGCTGTGATTTGACTGCGCAGCTGGGTAATGCGCGCCGGTTGGTCGAGGATCGACAACATCGTGTCCAGTTCCCAAAGAAAGCGGATGGCGTTTTCAGGGGCTTCGTTGGCGGCCTTGGATAGATCGGCGTAGGTTGAAAGCCGCTGTTCGATGATATCGGCGGCGGCGCGAAATTCGTTTTCACCAAAGCCTGGCGTGCCAATGGTGTGGCAACACTCGATGAGCAAGCGTTGAATGACGCGCTGCGCGTCTTGCCACTGGCTGCCCTTCAGCCAGGCTTCGGCGGCTTCATCCAAAAGATGGAGATAGGTCAACGCGCTTGAGCGTGCGACTTCGCCAGGCTCCTGCGCTTTCTTCTCCAAGTTTAATGCGGTGGCTGTCCAGTTGCGGCTGTGGGCGCCGATCGAACGATCCAACAAGTGCGCTTCGGTTTCGCCAAATTTTTGTTTCAGGCGCCAATACTGGAACACAGACGCGATCAGCACGAGGCCGAGCGCCGCGCTGGCGATCACAGCCCAGTGAAGCTGAGAGGCGCTGTCGACGAGCGCCTGCATGGTATTGAAAACTTCGTCCAAGGTGCCCCCATGTCAGATCCGCGCCGGTTTTTTTGGCGTCGAGCGGCCATAGTAAATCGATCCGAGGTGCAACGCCAGCGTGCCTTAATGCCTCTATGCCCGTTAGGCTTGGTGGTGTGCTTTTTGATGAGCATATCGCGAGAGGCGAAACCCTATCCTAAAGGATTACTCCGAAGGTGGAAATTAACCATATATAGTGACAGTATTGTTGCAGTCTTTGTCACAGTCAATTTGTCTTATTTGTGCATTAGATTCATCCTTTACTTCGTGAATTGGCCCATGTGATTGTCCCCGGCCTTTTCCGTTGGTCAAAAATGACTAACAACAGCCAACGGACAGCAATTTCGACTTATCAATCCCCTGGGTAAATGGAGGCTTTAATGAATTGGAAAGTGGCCGGTATGGCCGGAACTGCAATGTTGACGGTGATGCTCACGGGCGTCGGCGCCGTTGCAGGTGCGAATAAGTTTACGGGTAATGTCAGCCTGGCAGTTGGTCAGTCGTTTGAAGACGACGATATTGGGTTTTCGGTATTCGACGATTCGTTTGCGTCGATCAGCGGTGACGCCAAGATCAACGTGGCCTTCACGAACAACCTCAATCTGCAGCTGGAC
>JANOFD010000170.1:0-5910 GCA_031413455.1 Rhodobiaceae bacterium | reverse complement strand
AAGCGTCACCGCAGCGGCACCCATGAAAACCGCGCGGCGGTTCAAGTTGATCGACATGTCAAAACCCTTTTGTTTGCTACCCCAAATGCTTGTGAAACAGCGCCAGCAACCTCTCCCAGTGCCGTTCCGCTGCCGCCTTGTTATAGACTGGCCGCTGGGGAAAAGCGAAGCCGTGCTCTGTCCCCGGATAGATTTCGACTTCGGCGTTCACGCCCGTTTCGTGCAACGCATTTCTCAACGCCTTGACCTGCTCCAGCGGCATCCAGCGGTCGGTCTCCGCACACCCTATATAGAATTCGGCCTTGGCTTTGCGCGCCACAACATGCGGACTATCCGGCTCATCGGTCACCAGCCTTACGCCATAGATCGAAGCAGCAGCGGCAAACTTGCCGGGATGGCGCGCCGCCGCATTGATCGCATATTGCCCGCTCATGCAGTAGCCAACAGCGCCCATTGGTCCAGACCCAGCAGCAACATCATCGTCTGAAAACGCCAACAGCTCATCGGTATCGCGCATGATGAGCTGAATCGTCAGCGAACCCATCAGATCAAACATCCGCCGCCGCTCAGGCGCTTCCGGGTCGGCAGGCAACGGCCCCAGTTCCATAACGCCGGCGCGGTAATACAGATTGGGCAGCATCACATAATAGCCTGACGTCGCCAGACGCCGCGCCATGTCGCGCAACTCCTCCCGGATCGCCGGCGCGTCCATATAGAAAAGAATAACGGGAAATGGCCCGCCCCGTTCGGGATGGCAAACAAACGTACTCATCTTGCCGTCTTTGGTTCTAATATCAATTTGGCGTTCAATCATGGCAACCTCTCAGCATTCACACCAATTGAGCAGGAACCATCAGCATGAGCAAGGCCGCCGTAATCATGAACTGCGCCGCGCAATAGGTGACCCACACGGCCTCATTGATGCGCGCAAACGGCTGCAGAAATTTTCGCACCGCAATCAGAGAATCGGACAAAGCAAAAAGCACGACACCCGCGCCCAGAATCCACGAAGCCTCCCGCACCGTCAGGGCCGCCGCCACCATCGCCATAATCACGGTGAAATAGCAAAGCACCGGAACCGTCATTTTTCCCAATCGCGGAATGAGAACGCGCAAAAACAGTCCTGCCCCGGCCACCACCCCGATGATGGCGACAAGCGCACCGCCGTCAGGAACATCCGTGTAAGGAACAAAAGCGGCAACGTAAGCGACATGAGCCAGAAGAAAACTCGCCAACCCCAAGACAAAAAACCGCTCTTGATTTTTCAGCGCCAACAGCAAATCTCCTAACGCTGAAAGTGCCAACGCCAACGAGAGAATGGCCAATCCCATGACATGCGCCCCCGGCACGGAGGCATAAGTCAAGGGCAGCAAAGCCAGCACGCCGATGGTGAACGTCTTCAGGCCCGCCCGCATCGGTGATGCCGGTCCCGAAACAAACGCGAGGTAAATCACCGATGCCGCCAATGACAGCGCCGCCAGCGAAACCCGCAGCAGATCGTTTTCAAACATGGTTTCCCCTGTCAAATGCCGGGAGCCAGTCATACACGTCCAGCGCTTCCGGCCACACTGGGCATTGTGCCCCCTTCCCTCGGGCCGCCGATCAATGTGAAAAGACGCGATGGCCGCACCGTTGATCCAACTGCAAAACATTCACCTGACCTTCGGCGGCGCCCCCCTGTTGCAAGGGACCGAGCTGATGGTCAGCGAGGGCGATAGGCTGTGCCTCGTCGGGCGCAACGGTTCCGGCAAGTCGACCTTGCTCAAAATCGCCGCCGGTTTCGTCGAGGCCGACCGTGGCACCCGCTCCGTGGCACCCTCTGCAACCATCCGCTACCTCCCCCAGGAACCAGACCTCAGCGGTTACGAAACAACTCTCGCTTTCGTCGAAGCGGGCCTGGCCCCCGGCGACGACCCCTACCGCGCCCACTTTCTGCTGGATTGCCTCAGCCTGACCGGAGCGGAAAACACGAACCAGCTTTCGGGCGGCGAAGCACGCCGCGCCGCCATGGCGCGGGTGCTCGCCCCCTCGCCAGACATTCTTCTCCTCGACGAACCGACCAATCATCTGGACCTGCCCGCCATCGAATGGCTTGAGAGCGAACTCAACTCTCTCCGTTCAGCGATGGTTTTGATCAGCCATGACCGGCGCTTTCTCGAACGCCTGTCGCGCGCAACGGTGTGGCTGGACCGGGGAACGACACGCCGTCTCGAACAGGGCTTCAGCGCCTTTGAACTCTGGCGCGACACAATCCTCGAACAGGAAGAACTCGAGCGCCACAAACTCGACCGCCGCATCGCCATGGAGGAAGACTGGGTCCGCTACGGTGTCACCGCAAGGCGCAAACGCAACCAGGGACGCATGGCGCGCCTTGGCGATTTGCGAACACAGCGTCGCGACCAACGGCGGGCAACCGCAAATGTCCGCATGGCCGCAAGCGAAGGTGAAACGTCGGGCACCTGTGTCATCGAAGCCAGGAAAATCTCGAAGGCCTTTGACGCCCTTCAGGTTGTGACGGATTTCTCGATCCGCATCATGCGCGGGGATCGCGTGGGCATCGTCGGCCAAAACGGAGCAGGCAAGACCACCCTGATCAATCTCTTGACCGGCCGCATGGCACCCGGCAGCGGCGAGATCAAAATAGGCGCGAACGTCGCTATGCATATGCTCGACCAGCGGCGCGAAGTGCTGGAGTTTGACACCACCATCAAAGACTTCCTGACTGGCGGCAACTCCGACAGCCTCAGCGTCAACGGAGTCGTCCGCCACTACGCGTCGTACATGAAAGACTTTCTCTTCACGCCCGACCAAGCCCGTACGCCGGTGCGCGTATTGTCAGGTGGAGAACGCGGCCGTCTGGTACTGGCCAAGGCCCTGGCGACGCCGTCGAATCTGCTGGTGCTGGACGAGCCGACCAACGACCTCGACCTCGAAACCCTGGACCTCCTGCAGGAAATGCTGGCCGAATATCCCGGCACCGTTTTGCTGGTCAGCCACGATCGTGATTTTCTGGATCGTGTCGCTACCTCGGTCCTGATGGCTGAAGGCAATGGGCGCTTTGCCGAGTATGCGGGCGGCTACAGTGACATGGTGGCCCAACGCGGACAGGGCGTGACGGCCAAACCTCGCGAGACCGCTCGAACCGCAAAGCCGGCCGGAGGCGCAAAGTCATCGACAGCCGAACGCCGCAAACTGACCTTCAAAGACAAACACGCCCTCGAAACACTGCCAGCACGCATCGAAGCACTTCACGAAGAAATCCGAACACTGCGAACCCAACTCTCCGGCGATAATTTCTACGCCCGGGATCAAAAAGGTTTTGCCGCAAGCGCCACCAAACTCAATGCGCTCGAATCGGATCTCGCCCAGGCTGAAGAACGCTGGCTGGAACTCGAACTCCTGCGAGAAGAGATCGAGAGCTAGCATAACAAAAGAATCTCACGCGAAGCCACGAAGAAGAAGCAAGGCAGGCGCATCGCTACTTCTTAGCGTCTTCGTGTGAATCATTCTTAACTTACTCCACTGGCGGCACAGGTGGAACAGGCGGCAGCGGCGGCATGCCCGGAATCGGCGGTAACGGCGGCATCGACCGCTGCGCCTCTTCCTTACTCAACGAGCCGTCATTGTTCACATCGAGCTCTGCAAAGCGCTTTTCGGCGCGCGCCAGAAATTCCCTCCGGGACACCTTGCCGTCGTTGTTGGCATCGGCATTACCGTGCTCAACGCGCCGCACGACGACGACATGCTTCTCGCCACCTTTGCCATCTTTGAACACCCGGACATTGACGTCCTCGCCGGGGCCACCGCCGGAATTATCCTCCGTTTCCATTTTCCACGTCGTCTCGCCACCCGGAGGAGCGCCCGCGTCCCTCGTGCAGACACACGTTTCTTTACGCTCGACGCGCGCCTCCCCGGCCGCAGCCGGTTTAGCCAGCACCAACGCAGTTACCATTAAAGTGCAAATCCAGGTTTTCATCGTTACCTCTTGTCAAAGGCGATCGAATCAATCGCCGCTGTAAGCAGTCCCAGATTACTATTGCGGACATTTGCCTGTGTCGGCCTTCTGACAAACTTTGTCACAAACATCGTCTGCTTTACCTTGGCCTATCGCGCATAGCCGTTAGTATGGAACCACCATGACCGACGCCGCACCGCACATTCTGCTCGTTGACGATCACCGCGATATTCGCGACGCGTTGAGCCGCTATTTGCAAGAGAACGGGCTAAAGGTCACGCTCGCCGAGTCTGCCGCCTCCGCCAGGCGCGTCCTCAGCCAACGTGAAATCGACTTGATTATTCTTGACATCATGATGCCCGGCGAAGACGGCCTCAGCCTTTGCCGCAGCGTCAGGGAGCATCGCAAAACGCCCGTCATACTCCTGAGCGCCCGAGCCGAGGAGCTCGACAAGATCGTAGGGCTCGAAGTCGGCGCCGATGATTACGTGACCAAACCGTTTAGCCCACGCGAACTCCTCGCACGTATCCACGCGGTACTGCGGCGCACGAATGAACTTCCCCCCGGCCAGCGCCCGCGCACAGGTGGGCGTGTGCGCTTCGGCGCCTGGATCCTGCACGGACCCGAACGCCAGGTGGTTGATCGCGACGGGGTTGTGGTTTCACTCAGCACAACGGAATACGTGTTGCTTGCGACATTTCTCGAACACCCCAACATCGTGCTAACCCGAGACCAACTATTGGAAAAGGTGAAAGGACGCGGCGCCGACGAAGTCTTCGACCGCAGCATCGACACCCAGATCAGCCGCCTGAGGCGCAAACTCGAAGAGGACCCGCGCAACCCCAAACTCATCAAGACATCATGGGGCGCGGGATACCTGTTTTCCGCCACGGTTGAGCAACTATGAGCTGGCTGTCTCCTCGAACCGTTCGCGGCTGGTTCGTGCTCATAGTCTTAGGCGCCCTGCTGTTATCGCAGATCGTCTCGCTGGGGTTGCTCGCCAGCCAGCAGACATTCCTGCGCTCGGCCCTGCACGAAGCCGAAGCCCTCAGCCGCACGGCGGGCATCGTCTCTCTGGCCAAAGGCGTCGACGAAAAAACGCGCGAGACCATTCAACTCACGGCCAGCAGCCCCACATTTCTCGTGCAGTTCGATCGGGAACCACTGGTCGCGTCCAAAGACCGCAACCCGGCGCTCAGTGCGGCTCTGGCGGTTCGCCTCGAAGCAAAATCTGAAAAAGTCCGTGTCGCCTGGGACGCGGCAACCGGACACCTGGTGACAACAATCGTGCGTCACGCCGATGACAACCGCACGGTCATCATCACCCGCTCTGGAAAACATGTCACCGGCATTCCAAGGCTACGTGACCTGCCGCCGGAGCCGCCGGTGCCACCGCCGTTCACCGAAACCGAAACGATTTCACCGATGTCTAATCGCCTTGATATCTCCATCGAAATGGAGCCCGCCCTCTGGCTCAACGTCACTGCCGTTCCGCCAACCGCGCCTTCGATGATGTTGCCGCTGATCCTGGCCGGCGCCTTGGCAGCGCTTCTCGTCGCGATTGCAGCAATTTGGGCCGCGGGCCGTATCGCGCGCCCGATTGCAGGTGAGCGATCGTAAGCTCGTGCCCCATCTGCACGGCAGCAAGAGCAAAGCTATTTGGGACGGCCATTGGCAAGGGTTTTGGATGCCACGCCCATGTCAGCAAGACGCGCTTCGGCTGCAATCCAAGTCTTTCGCGTATCGTCATCATGTCTGCCATCGACTGACACGGGTGATGCATAGCCGATTCAAGATTGATAATGGGTACATCAGAATATCTTGCGAAAGCTTCGAGCATCGGGTCCGTTCGTTCGTCGGCCCAATTGTCCATCGGGGCAAAGCTGCGCACGCCAATGGCCACACAATATCGTCCCAACACACGCACAAACTCTTTGACGTGCTCAGTCTTATCC
>JANOFD010000169.1:0-14961 GCA_031413455.1 Rhodobiaceae bacterium | reverse complement strand
GAAGATCGGGTTGGTCTTCACTAACGGCGACCCGACCGGCGATACTGAAAACACAGTCGCGGGTGGCGATTTTCAATTCCGCAATTCGACATGGTTCAACGGTGACACGTTCAAAGCAGATTTCTTCTATGAGCGAAGTTTCTCTGACGCTTACGGCGACGACGATGCCTTTGGCGTCAAACTCAGTTACCCCAATGAACCATTCGGCATGAGCTTCCAGTTCAAGGAAATTGGCGAAAATTTTTATCCAGCCCTTGGCTTCGTAAACCGCTCGGCCATTCGCGAATACGACGGCAGTTTCGTTTACAAAAAAACCCTGGACAACAATCCCACATTCCGCTGGTGGGAGACGGGCACATTTTACAATTTCGTCACTGACCTCAATGACAGGCTGGAATCACGGATAAATGGCGCGTGGTTCGGCTTCATGACCCAAGACACCGATATCGCGTTCGCAAATATGTACAACAGCTATGAAGCCGTACCAGCCGATTTCTACTTGCCACGAAATGTCCTGGTGCCGGCGGGCGAGTACACCTGGAACTCTGCGGACATCCATGTCGAATCCTCCGTGGCGCGCCCTATCTCATTCGTTGGCGAGATCGAGTGCTGCAGCTTTTACAATGGAGATCTGTTGCGCACATTTGCCAACGTGAACTGGCGGCCCAATTCCACGTTTGATATTGGTCTGCAGCATCAGTTCTTCAACATCACATTGCCCACGGGCGATGTCGAAATCCAAATCTATGCCATAAACGTCGCGATCAATTTCACGCCCGATATGCAAATCAGAACTCAAGCCCAGTACGACAATATCTCCGAAGGCTTCGGGCTCTCGGCCCGCTATCGCTGGGAGTTTGCACCGGGATCGGAATTGCTCGTGGTGCTTGGCGAGAGCGGCTCACTGCTCCACGGCGCACACTATCGCTCAGACACGACCCAAGCGTCGGTTCGTATCGGCCATCTCATGCAATTCTGATCCTCATCACCACTTCAGGCGGAACCCTGCCGACAATGTGTGACTGACCATGTCGGGGTTGATCGACGCATCGTAGTCGAGGACCACTGAGGCCTCGTCGGACAACGGTGCCGATATCCCTGCCCCGACCACGAGTGAGTCGCGGGCAAACTTCCGGCCGTTGACGGTAATGGTTCCCGGAACGCCCTGGACTTGCGCCCGCATCGTCGAATGATCGTCCGCATATTCGTGCGCCCAAACAGCGCGCGCTTCCGGCACAATCTTGCGGCCACTCTCGATTTCAATGGGAAGCGCCACACGCGCGCCGATCATGGACTTAAAGTTTGTCAACGTGGAGCCTTCCACATCCAGCTTCGTCAAAGCGCTCCCGGTCTCGGCGTAAGCGTCCGTTTCGAGATGCGCAAAACTCGCGGCCACGATCGGCTGAATGCGCCAATCGTCTGCCTCGAAAATTTTCCCGCCCTCGACGTAGGCTGAAATAGTGGTGCCGCTATATTCGCCAGATGCCGTGCCGGAATCCAGGAAGCGGCGAATACCAAACTCGTGCCAGATAAAGCTCACATTGGCATTCAGATAAAGGCGCGTGTCGCCCAACGACGCATAGGCTCCGATTTCAAAACTATCGATGTCCGCGTCGTCGGCCGGTTTGCTGAAGTCGATATCATCCGTCGTGTACTGCGCAGCGACACCCGCCAGGAAGATGGGCGTGAAAACATGATCGATGCCCACGATCCCGCCCGAAAGTTCGTAGTCCATGCCTGGCGTACCTGGAGCACTGCTGGTTCCACCCCAAGAGCCGATCAACCTGCCCCACGCAGCGGTCTCGCCGATGCGCCGGGTTCCTGTTTGCAACCAATCGAATGGATCGGTTCCAGTGGCATCGGTCATCACTTGGCTTGCACCTGTTTCATTGGCCGCAAAGCGATTGAGACAGCCACCCTCACCGGCGAGACTACAACCGACGGATCCAAGGCCATTCAACCGGTCATTGACCAGAGACTTCCAGGGACCCGCTGTTTCCACGACGATCGCAGCAAAGTCGGAGAGCGACTCACCCACCGCGTCCTCGAACACATCGCACACCTGATCCGGCGGCAACTGAATTAAATAGTTGAACAAGGCCTGTTGAGCCGGAGTGAGGTTTCCGCCCTGAAACAGAATTTCCAGGAGCTGGCCTAAACTGTTTCCATTGGCAGAACATGACGGCGTAGTAAACGCATTGCGCGTCAGAAGCAGATCGACGGTGTTATCGTCAATCACACGTGTCAGAGTCAGGAACGCCGATCCGCCGGAAATCTGCACCGTATCGAAATCGGTGGTAATCGGACCAACGCCAGAGATCACGTCATTGTAGACGAATGTCATCGTGCCGGTGCCGGCGAACGCGAGCGGATCAACAACGGCTTGCAAAGTGCCACTCAAAGTCGCTACGCCGGAGTCCGCCCGGATTTGCCCGTAGTGTGTTCCGGCGGTCGCGACCGCCACGGGCGGCTCGCTGAGATAAAACGACAATGTACTCCCCGCGACTTGCGTGAAGGTCCCGACGTTCAACGTGCTCTGGTTGTCGACATACAGATGCCCGCCGGTGTTGAGATTCAATGCCCCAACATTGTTCAAATCGTAGCCATTGCCACCCGGGCTGCCAAACGTGCTGGCGCCCATGAGCGCGATACCGCCGGCATTGATGGTGAAACTCGAGAAATTATCGGCGCTCGCCACACCAATCGAACCGTGATTGACGAAGTACTGCGTACCGGCACGAACGACAATGCTGTCGTCGTTGCCCTCGCTGCCTTCGCCAATCAAATTGCCTTCAACGCCGCCCGCCTCGCCGATAAACTGATAGGCCGAAAACTTGCCGCCGAATATCACGTCGCCAATGATCGTTCCGCCGCCGGTGTTGGTGAAAACTGTACCGTTATCAATGTCCAGCTGAACAGCCGTCATCCCGAGTGTGGTCGCCTCTATGAGACCCGTGTTGGTGACAAAACCTGTCAGTGTCCCGATGTTGAGAACAAGTGCATTCGACCCCGCATCCAACGTGCCGTTGTTGACGATGGACCCCGTGTGGGTGCCGGTGACAATGACCAATCCTGGATCATCAGGTACGAGGAATCCATCGCCACTAACACCGCCGGAAATAATGCCGTTGTTGATGATCGCGCCTTCGAAGGTCGCCGCAGAAATATAGGCCCCGGTCACCCCGCCCTGTATTTTGCCGGAGTTTGTTATATTTCCGTCAAAGCTATCAGCCGTCACATAGAGCCCGACCGACGCCCCCGAAATGAGACCGGAAGCAGAATTGGCAATGCTACCGGTGAATTCATCGGTGACGCGCGAAATACTGGACTCAATGAAATCGCCGCCCGCGAGCAGCCCAACCTGCCCGCCTTGTATTTTTCCATTATTGGTGATGTTGCCGTCCCAAACACTGGACGCGATGATAACTCCCGCACTGCTGGCCCCACCAATGACGCCAGATCCGGTGTTGGTGACATCGGCATTCACCGACAATCCGCCGAAATAAAGTCCAGCAAAGCCACCCGCTATCGTTCCGCTATTGTTGAACACGGCAGGCCCGTCACCCTCGCCCGAAAAAACGCCTTCGCTGCCGTCGATCACGACACCGGCGTACCCGCCCGTGATCTTGCCGGAGTTGGTAAAATTGCCCGAGAAAGTATTGGCGAGAATGGCAACACCCGTGCCGGTTGACCCGCCTTTTATCGTTCCGCTATTGTCGACCGTCCCGGAAAACGAGTAACTCTCGACAAGTATGCCTGTTTCGACGCTGACGATGTCACCGGAATTCGCAATCCCGTCGTTGAACTGGTTCGTGTGACTGGTGATCCAAATCGCCGGACCCGCAAAACCATCGATGGTCCCGGTATTTGTTATCCCGCCGTCAAACGTGTTGGCGGTAACCAGGACTCCAACCCCCAAGTACTGACCTTCACCACCGTACTCTGGCAAGTCCTGCGTGATCAAACCATGATTGGTCAGGCCGCCGCTGAATTCCCATCCGCCAATAATGATGGCGGGACCTGTATCGCCGCTGATCGTTCCAGTCGATTCATTGACGAACCCGCCTGAAAAAATAACGTCATCGTCGTCGCTGTAGCCGTCGTCTCCGATTTGCACGCCCGCGCGCTCGCCAAGGATCGTCCCTGAATTGTAAATTCCGCCTGACCAATTGGTGAAGTCCGATGAAATTTCGACACCACGCTCGCCGGTAATCATCCCCCCAACCTCGTTGACGAGCGCCCCAGTCATCGTACCCAAGAACGCATCAATGCCGTTCTCGCCAGCGGAAATAGTCCCCGAGTTCGTAATCGATCCGGTCATCGACGCGGGGGTGCCCCATTCCGCTTCCGAGCTGCTCAGACCCAGCTGAATCCCGTTCCCGTATTCCGAAGTAATCTCACCACGATTGATGACGCCACCCGAAACATTCGTCTCGATCGTCAGCGCCCCCAGAAAACCATTGTACTCGGAATACCCACCACCCCCAATAAAACCATTGTTGGTCAATGAGCCGGTGATGCCGCCCTCACCAACAAAAAATCCCGCCTCGCCAGAATCTTCCGGAGGTCCAATCGTCCCATCATTGGTGACGTTACCGTCGACATTGTAGGCCTTCGCGCACTCCTCCGTCCCCGTAATCACTTGTGGCGCCGTTATCTCAATGCAATCCGCCATCGCATCAGGCACCGGCACCATTGCGCCGGTTGAAGCAATCACCGCCAGCACTGAAACCCGGGACAACAGCTTTGACTTGGAAATTCTACGGCCGTCCATTCTCAAACCCCTTCAAGCGGCAATTGCCGGACTTGCACCAGATTACTCGCAACCCTCGACCTGACCGTCGACAATGCCTTCAAACCCGCCAACGCTATCGAATCCAACTTTTTGGCCTGACTGCAAAGTCACAACTTTGCCAGTCGACTTCGACGCGATAAAAACCTCATAGACTTCGCCATTCGGTCCGTACTCGACCGAGATTGCGCCAGATCCATCTTCATTCACCGCGGTGCGGAACATGGTGCCCCTGATACCGATCGTAACGGCGGGCGTTTCAATTTTGACTTTGTCCTTTGGGATCGACCCCGACACAAAGCGAAACAGCCCCTTCGTGTAGCGCAACGATTGCTCCCCCGCGCCGCCAGGGCCTGCATAGACAAACTTATCGACAGTCAGACGCGAGTTCTGACCCATCGAAAGTCTTGATCCATCGAGAAATGTAACTTCAAGCGCACCGCGCTCAGCGGTTACAAGTTCAGCGTTACGAATGATCGGATCACGCAAACGCAAATCCGTCCGCGACCCTTGCGGCACCGACTGTGTTGCCGCCGGTTTGATCGCTGACGCATTGCCCACCGGTTCGCCAGACGCGGCGCTGCACCCGGCCACAAACATCACGCCGGCAAATGCGGTGCGAAGACACAATTTCATTTTGAACAACCCCAACATGACACCCGACCCATCTCAGGAAGTCATCGACTGCGGTTAGTAATGACACCGATGCGCCTCAAATTCCAACGCTTCTGTGATCAAATGAAAAGTTCATGCTCGAGTTGTAGAAGGCCGTGCCACTCGTGCGGAAGTTTGCCGTACCAGCGCACGAGAAAGCGCTACCGGTGCAACGAGGAATTGTTTCTCAACAACACACTTTCGCAGTTACGAATGCGCGGATAACGAAACGCGCACCCGCCGGACTGTTCCGCGTTGCGAATTTATACTTAACCAAAAATCACTTTTTGCGGACTTACGACACCCCAAACGGTGGTAATCCATCCCTTCACGCTATTGTAAGTTGCTCAATCGCGGTTTGCTGGTTAACGGACACCTGACTTTCGTTAAGTCGCAGCACGACGCTTTCGCAACTGAGGTATGCCATTCTATAAAGCCGCCCCACTGCAAGGCGACGGAAACATTGAACGCAAACATTGTGTGAGTAATTGATGAGCCTCGACCTCGACAAGATATCTGCTCCAAACATTCGCCGGTCATACGTCATTGCCGGCGTCATACTTCTGTTGCTGGTTGCGTATGTCGCATCAGGCATTTTTGGCGGAACCGCAAAAAATAATTCGGCCAAAGGCGCGGACACTGAAGGCGGAAAATCCACCAACGCGAGCGAGGTTGTAACGCCAACGGTTCGCGTACGAACAATTATCGCCGAAACCCGCCGTCAGGACTTGGTCGTGCGCGGACAGTCCGAAGCTTTGCGCAAGGTGCTGGTACGCGCTGAAACCGCTGGAAAAGTTTCCGCTGTCAGGGCTGACCGGGGCAAGGCCGTCAAAGCGGGTGATACAATCTGCGAATTGAAGGTTGACGAACGCTTGGCAATGCTCAAGCAGGCACGCGCCGTCATGAAACAACGCCGGCTCGAATACGACGCATCAAAGCAGCTGAAAGAAAAAGGCTTTCGCTCCGACACCGCAGTCGCAGGCGACCAGGCCGAATTCGAGGCCGCCAATGCGCAAGTTGAACGCATGGAAAAGGAATTGGAGAACACAAAGCTCAAAGCGCCTTTCGACGGCGTTGTCGACGCGCGCATGGTCGATGTGGGAGATTATTTGGCGCCCGGTCAGCCCTGCGCCCTGGTCATCGATCAGGATCCCTTCCTTGTTGTAGGCCAGGCGTCGGAGAAAGACGTGGGTGCCATTCACACCGGTGATGCGGGATGGGCCAAGCTGGTGACCGGCGAACGCGTCGACGGAAAAGTCCGCTTCATTTCCAAAAGCGCCGATCTCGCCACCCGCACCTTTCGCGTGGAACTTGAAGTTTCCAACAAGGACAGCGCGATCCGCGACGGTGTCACCGCCGAGATGCACATCACAGGCGAGCAAGTAGAGGCGCATCGCATTTCACCCGCAATTCTCACCCTTGACGAAAAGAACACAATCGGCGTGCGCATTGTTGATGCGGGCAAACGCGTCCGGTTCATGCCGGTCGCAATCGTGGCAGAAGCCGCAGATGGGGTCTGGATTTCCGGCCTGCCAAAATCGGTGATGATCATTACGGTCGGTCAGGAATACGTAACAATCGGCCAGGAAGTTAAAGTCACTGAGGACAAGGTCGCCCAACCATGATCGGTCTCGTTGAATGGACGCTGCAGCGCGCGCGCCTGACGCTTTGCGTTTTGGCAGCGGTTCTCATTATGGGAACAATTGCCTTTATCAATATTCCCAAGGAAGCGGACCCCGACATCCAGTTTCCGTTTTTCACCGTCGTCGTCGTCCATCCCGGCATTTCCCCCGAGGACGCCGAGCGCCTCATCGTTCGGCCGCTTGAAACCCAGCTCAAGACCATCGAAGGCCTCAAGCAAATGACGTCAGCGGCCTCGCAAGGCTACGCTGCGGTCAATCTTGAATTCGACATCAACTTTGACAAAGAGCTCGCCCACCAACGCATCCAGGAGAAAGTCGACACCGCCCGTCCACAATTTCCCCAAGACGCCAATGAGCCCCAAATCAACGAGTTCAACATCGCGCTGAATCCCGTGATCTCGATAGTTTTGTCAGGAAACGTGCCGGAACGCACGCTCCTGCAAACCGCCAAACGCATGAAGCGCGAGCTGGAATCCGTTCCGGGCGTCCTGACGGCCGAACTCTCAGGCCAGCGCGACGAAGTTTTGGAGGTCGTCATCGACCCGTCGCGCCTGCAGAGCTATGGCGTCACCGGCAGCGATCTTTTTCGGGTTGTCACGGCAAATAATCAGCTTATTCCGGCAGGCAATGTCGACACAGGCCGCGGACGGTTCGCAGTGAAAGTTCCCGGTCTCGTCGAAGCCCCGGAAGACGTACTGCGCTTGCCCGTCAAAGTCAGCGGCAACAGCGTTGTAACTTTGCGCGATATCGCCGACGTCCAACGCACCTTCCTCGATGCCAACACCTACTTGCGGTTCAACGGTCAGCCGGCCATTGCCATCGAAGTCACGAAACGCATCGGTGAAAACATCGTCGATACCATTGGCAAGGTGAAGGCGGTGGTTGCGACCTCCAAATCCTCGATCCCTCAAGCCATAAAGATCGACTATTCCTTCGACCAGTCTTATTGGATCGATTCCCAACTTACACATCTCACCAACGCCATCCTGCTTGCAATCGCCCTAGTCATGGTGGTTGTGGTCGCGGCATTGGGATTACGCTCCGGTTTAATCGTTGGCTTCTCAATTCCTGCATCGTTCCTGATCGGATTCCTGTGCCTGTCGTTCGGCGGCTACACCCTGAACATGATGATCATGATGGGCATGCTGATCACCGTCGGACTGCTTGTCGACAACGGCATCATCGTCGTTGAGTTCGCAGATCGTAAAATGACCGAGGGCTACTCCAAGCGCGATGCTTTTGCTCAAGCAGCCCGTCGCATGTTCTGGCCTGTCGTGTCTTCAACAGCCGTGACATTGGCCGCCTTCGCGCCAATGCTGTTCTGGCCCGGCGTACCGGGAAAATTTATGAGTTACCTTCCGCTGACCATGATCTTTATCATGACCGCATCCATGGTGGTGGCACTGATTTTCTTGCCCGCCATCGGTGCGCTCGTCGGAAAAGCGGAAGAACCACACCCCGACACCGCTCGCGCCATCCGCCTCTCGGAGAGCGGCAATCTTTACGACATCCCTGGCTGGGTTGGCCGCTACGTTCGCATTGTCACCGTTGCGGTCCAACGCCCGTTGATGGTGCTGGGCATCGTTGCCCTCGCCCTGATCGCAATCCTGACGGCGCTGGTCAACTTCAACAAAGGCGTCGAGTTCTTCGTGGAAACCGATTCCAACGAGGCGACCGTATTCGTCCGCGCTCGCGGCAATCTTTCCGCAGACGAAAAACGTGATCTCGTGGTCGAGGCCGAGCGTCGCATTCTGGGCACGCCTGGACTCCGGGCAATTTACACGGTCTCTGGGGGCGGCGGTGGAAACTTCGGTCCCAACCAGGCGCCGGTCGATACGATCGGCCGCGTTGCCATGGAACTCCTGCCTTACGAAGAACGCGGGCCATCAAAACCCATTTGGCTGGACGTCAGAAAGCGCTTGGAAAACATGCCCGGCATGTACGTTGAGCTCTTTGAAAATCAGGGCGGGCCACCGACAGGCAAAGCAATCCAGATTGAAGTCGGCTCAGAGAATTATGTTCTGCTCGATCAAATCACCAAACAAATTCGCAATCACCTGGAATCTGTAAAGGGATTGCGCGACATCGAAGATTCGCGTTCGCTGCCGGGAATCGAATGGGCTCTGACGATCAATCGCGAAGAAGCGGGCCGTTTTGGAGCAGACGTCGGCACCGTCGGGGCCGCCGTCCAGCTCGTCACCAACGGCATCAAGGTGGGAGAGTATCGGCCCGACGATTCAGAGGACGAAGTCGACATCCGCGTCCGTTACCCCGCAGAAAACCGCGGCATCAGCGCCCTCGACGAGCTTCGCATCAACACGCGCGGTGGCAGCGTCCCGATCACCAATTTTGTGACTCGCAAAGGTCAGCAACAGGTCAACCGCCTTCAACGCGTCGACAGTTTGCGTGTGTGGACCATTCGTGCAGGCGTGAACGTCGATGACGGATTCAACATCTCCGAGCGCATTGGTACAATTCGAAATTGGATTACGGCGCAGGGACTGGACAAACAAGTGCGCATCAAGTTCCGTGGCGCCGACGAGCAGCAAAACGAATCCGGGCTGTTTCTGCTTTTCGCGTTTGCCATTGCGCTGCTGGTCATCGGCATAATTTTGCTGATCCAATTCAACAATTTCTGGCACGTCTTCGTCATTCTCTCGGCAGTCATCCTCTCCGCCTTTGGCGCGCTGCTCGGCATGCTCATCGAGGGTCAAGCCTTCTCGATCATCATGACCGGCACAGGCATCGTGGCGCTGACCGGCGTCATGGTGAACCACAACATCGTGCTCGTGGACACGTTCCACCATTTGCTCGATGCAGGCTTCAAACCGATGGACGCCATCATCCGCACCGGCATTCAACGCATGCGCCCCGTGCTGCTCACGACATGGACTGCCATCTTTGGGCTGTTGCCGTTGATGTACAAATTCGACGTCAACTTTTTTGATCGCACCATTCACTTCGGCGGCCCCAGCGCCGATTGGTGGGTCCCGTTAGCCACCGCCATCGTCTATGGCCTGGGTTTCTCGACCTTTCTGACCTTGTTCGTCACACCGGCATTACTGGCCATAGAGCAGAAATACTTTGCCAAAGGCCGCAAGCACTGGGGCGAAATGGGAATGATCGAAAGTGAACCCAGTCCCGCACCTGCCGAATGAGGCGCCAACCTGCCATGACCCAAAACCGGAAATTCAACCGCCGCCTTTTCTTGTTAGCCGCCGCAACCGCCGTAATCGCTTCGCCTGCGAAGGCCGCGAAGACACCTCTTGCCATCAAAGTCTACAAGAGCCCAACTTGCGGCTGCTGCTCCGAATGGGTCGATCGCCTGCGCGAAGCCGGCTTCACGGCAACTGTCGATGACGAAAGTGATTTGGACGCCATCAAACGCAAATTTGCGGTTCCCGATGACCTCGCGTCTTGCCACACCGGCGTCATCAACGGCTTTGCCATTGAAGGCCATGTTCCTCCTGGCGACATCAAAACCTTTATCCTAAGAAAGAACGCCTCCTTGGGGTTGGCTGTCCCCGGAATGCCGGCAAATTCTCCCGGCATGGAAGCGCCCCACATGGCGAACGAGCCCTACACCGTTTGGGAATTCTTCAAAGACGGCGGGCGCAAAGCCTTCGCCAAACATTGATGCACACAAAACCGGGTTGAAGCCGTTCGTGTGCCTGCGGTCACGCGCGGGAAATCAACCCTGGCCAATTTGATCTGGATCAGTGCACCGGGTTTCGCGCCGGGCATAGTGCAATTGCGACCAAATTGCATGTTGACCTTTAGATGAGAATGAGTATCAATAGCAGTAATTATAGGAGTTGGTCATGAAGCTAGCGTTTGCCTCAATTTTAGCCGCGTCTGCGCTCCTTTTTTTTGCGGGAACGCTTCAGGCTGACGACACCCCAACTTTCGAAATCATCATCAAAGATCACAAATTCGCGCCCGCGACGCTCGAAATTCCAGCCAATAAAAAGGTCAAGTTGATCGTCAAGAACCAGGACCCAACGCCTGAAGAGTTCGAATCCTACGAGCTTAATCGCGAAAAAGTCATCCCCGGCAATTCTCAGGCGATCATCTTCATCGGCCCGCTTGAACCCGGCACCTATCCGTTCTTCGGCGAATTCAACCAGAAGACGGCGCAAGGCAAAATCGTCGCGAAGTAATCAGCGTCCCAAGTCAGGATCCATTCCATGTTTGCCTCCGCCATCATCGTCTTCCGTGAAGTCCTGGAAGCAGCACTCATTTTATCCATCGTCGCCGCTGCCACCACGCAAGTGACTGGCCGCAATCGCTGGCTGACGATCGGTGTCGGCGGCGGGCTGCTCGGTGCCGTCGTCGTCGCCGCGTTCGCCAGCCAGATCGCCGAAGCCATGGAAGGTGTTGGCCAGGAAGTCTTCAATGCCTCCGTCTTGTTCCTCGCTGTCGCCATGCTGGGCTGGCACAATATATGGATGCAGCGTCACGGCCGCGAACTTGGCGCCCACATGAACCGAGTGGGCGCAGCAGTCGCGGAAGGCGCGCGTCCCCTCTATGCCGTTGCCATTGCGGTGGGCCTCGCCGTACTTCGCGAAGGCTCTGAAGTCGTCCTCTTCCTGTATGGCATCGCCAGCGGTGGTGGTGCCAGTGCCGTCGATCTTGCGCTGGGCAGTGGACTTGGTCTGGCCTTCGGTGCATTGGCAGGTGTCGCGCTTTATGCCGGCCTTCTCAATCTCTCGACGCGCTATTTGTTCAGCGTCACCAGCTGGATGATCCTGCTTCTGGCCGCGGGCATGGCCGCTGTCGGAGCGAAATTCCTCACCCAGGCCGACATCTTGCCGGCCCTCGGCAACATGATTTGGGATACCTCCGCAATCCTCGACGAACGCGGCGTTCTTGGCCAGATCCTGCACGTGCTTGTCGGTTACGTCGCCCGGCCATCAGGCATCCAAATCGTTTTCTATCTGGGCACCGTCGCCATCATTGGTGGACTGATGCTCGCACTCAACCCTCGGCGGCGCCAAAGCCTTTCAACCAGCGCGACAGCCACCATTGCATTGCTGATCATGCTGGCAACGGCGTCATACAGCACCCAAAACGCCCACGCCGGACTGAAAGTCTACACGCCGTACGTCGAATATCACGAGTTCGAAATCGAATACCGCCCCTCACGCACCATCGACAACAACGACGCAAAAGACAACAAGCAGACCCATTTGCTGGGCTTGGGCTACGGTGTCACCGAATGGTGGTTCACCGAGGTCTACGCCGAATGGGAACGCGAACCGGGCGCCGGACACTCCACCAACTTCGAAGCCTTTGAATGGGAGAACCGTTTTCAACTCTCCAACCCTGGCGAGGATTGGGCCGACTTCGGCCTCCTCGTCGAATTCGTGCGCGCCGATGGCGGCAGCTCGCCCGACAAACTCGAAGTGGGCTTTCTCTTCGCCAAAGAACTCGGCCAGTTCGACGCAACATTCAACCTGATACTCGAACGCGAACTCGGCACCAACGCGGGCGACGATCTCGAAATCGGCCAGGCCTTCCAACTGAAATACCGCCTCGACCCCGCCTTCGAACCCGGCATCGAGATCTATAGCGAGTTCGGTCCCATCGACGACATGCCCGGCTTCGACGAGCAGAAACATCTCGCAGGCCCCATCATCGCGGGAGTCATTCCCCTGGGAGATTCCGGCACCAAACTCAAATACAACGCCGGCTACCTCTTCGGCCTCTCCGACGACGCCCCCGACGGCACAATCAAAGCCATCATCGAACTGGAGTTCCCGCTCTAAGGGCCACACGCTCTGCGCGACAAAGCCCCCCATCGTCTGCCGCCGCCCGCGCTCTCGAGTCAGTTTTCCGGTGACAGTTTTGCGGCCGGGTTTCCAGATTCCACCGCGGATTTTCTAGCCTGCAATGGTCAAGCCGTGACACGGATGCATATGGAATCGCACAAAATGCATCTTCACTGACCGTAACACCGTCACATTGGCCCAATTCTGCGGAATTCTCCGTAACAACGACGTCGCTTGTGTACACACGAAGGCCTCCTCGAGAAAAACGCAATTCCTGCCCGTTGGACGCAACCGCACACAACCTGCGTCACAGATTTTCGCGGATTGATTCAATGTTCAAGTCGCAGCGGAAAACAGGACTCGGATAACCCCCGTTTCCGAACCAGGAACATATAAAGAACATACCTGCTACAGTCAAGAGCAAAAAGCTGGAGTATTTCTCTACGAACTGGAGTCGGGCGTCGATTCCTGTTTCTCCATACTCGAAACACAAAAGTCCGTCATGGCCGGGCTCTTGACCCGGCCATCCAGCCGACTCGCGTCCGCGAGACGAAAAGACTATGGCCCGTCCAGCGCACAAGTCGCTCCGTTGCGTAGACACGCAACGACTGGGTGGCAGGGTCAAGCCCTGCCATGACGAACTTTTTTATATTTCGCTGAACTGGGCAACCACCTCTCGAAACGCGCGAGTGCAAAACCTACTCGATGTTTTCCGGTGCTACGCTCACGTCACCACTACCGCCGCCGGTTGCGCGCGAGCGATGTCCGGGTTGACGGCGGGATCGGCCTCAACTTCTTTCAACTTCTCGCGCGCTGCCGCCGCTTCGCGCTGGCGGTTCCACATCGCGGCATAGGCGCCCGGCTTGGCCAGCAATTCGCCATGCTTGCCGCGCTCGATAATGCGGCCCTGGTCCAGCACCAAAATCTCATCGGCATCGACCACCGTCGACAGCCGGTGCGCGATCACCAGAGTCGTGCGATTGCGCGACACCTCTTTCAGCGCCGACTGAATCTCGCGCTCCGTATGCGTATCAAGCGCCGACGTCGCCTCGTCCAAAAGCAAGATCGGCGGGTTCTTCAGAATCGTCCGCGCGATCGCCACCCGCTGCTTCTCACCGCCCGACAGCTTCAGCCCCCGCTCACCGACCATCGACTGAAACCCATCCGGCAACTGGCGGATGAAAGGCTCGATCTGCGCCAGCCGCGCCGCCTGCTCAATATCTTCATCGCTGGCGCCAATGCGGCCATACTTGATGTTGTAGCGGATCGTGTCGTTGAACAGCACCGTGTCCTGCGGCACAATCCCGATGGAAGCGCGCACGGAATCTTGTGCCACATCGCGAATGTCTTGTCCGTCGATCGTGACCCGCCCCGACTTGATTTCATAAAAGCGATAGAGAATGCGCGATATCGTCGACTTACCAGCCCCCGATGGCCCGACGACAGCGACAGTCTTTCCGGCAGGCACCGTAAAACTGACGCCCTTCAAGATCGTCCGCTCAGGCTCATAGGCAAACACCACGTCTTCGAACCGGATCTCACCGCCGGAGATTTTCACATCAGGCGCGCCTGGCTTGTCCTTCACCTCCGGCGGCACATTCAACACATCGAACATCTTCTCCATGTCGATGAGCGCTTGATTGATCTCGCGGTAAACCGTGCCCAACAAATTCAGCGGCACGTACAACTGAGTAAGAAATCCGTTGACGACAACAAGATCACCCAGCGTCATCATCTTCAGCGAAATGTGATAGGCCGCCAGACACATCACAGCGACCAAACCAACCGTAATAATCTATAACATAATTACTTGCGGTTACAATAGAATGAAGTATCTTTTCAATTTCAGGGATGGCTTGCTGCAAAAAAGCAGAAAGCTCATGCTGGAGATCTGGTGGAAGCTCCTGAATATAATTTCCTTGATAATGACCCGAATGATCGGCTGAAAATGAAGTCAATCCGCGATAGTCGATGGTGCCGTTTCCGTGTGAGAAAAACTGGAACGAGAGATCAAGTATTTTGTTATGCCATGGTTCGGTGATGACAAAACCCTGCTGTCTAAGATAACCAGTAATTACCTGTCTGTTCGTCTGATTGTATT
>JANOFD010000168.1:0-5737 GCA_031413455.1 Rhodobiaceae bacterium | reverse complement strand
GGCGACTGCTGCCTTGCCCGTGGACTCGAACGACAGCGCTTCCTTGCGTTCTTCTATCAGCTGTTTCATGCGGGCGGCGATGCGCATGGCGCCGCGGCCGTCGAGGTTCATGCGGCCGGCGGCGCTCATGGCTTGGCGCAATTCGGGAGCTTCGAGCAGTTCCTGGATGATCTGTGTGATTTGGGCTTCGCGCACATCTGACGCCACCCCGAGCGACACCCCCATGCCAGAGCGTTCGAAAGCCGAGGCGGATTGGGCGTGATCGCTGTTCAGGCAGATGTAAACTGCGGGGACACCATGGGCGCCCAGTTCATAGGCGGTGACACCGAAGGTGATGAGGCCGAGGTTTGCCTGCGCCGTGAGATGCGAAAAGTTTTCCGGGCTTCTGACGATTGTGAATTCAGGCGCGATGGCTTTCAGTTCTGCATCGAGCGTTTGCGGTGTCCCCGGTCCCATGACAACGGTGACTGCGCATTTCACGGCAATGGACTTGAGCGCGCGCACCGCAGGACTTGTCAATCCCAGAGGATCAGACCCGCCCATCGACACGATGATTTGCAGCTTTTCACTTTGTGTTGCGGTTGCCGGAAGCGTGTCCTGGCCCAAGGCCACCCACTCCCAGCCGACGAAGGGTTCGCGCTCAGCGATGTCCCAGTCGAGGGCGAAGACCTGTGGCACCGGCGGATAGAAATTTGCATCGGCCGAGAGACGGCGCTGGCTGGCGTCGTCGATGGTGGCGACGATGGTGTCAGCGCCGCGCAATCTGAGCACCGAGGCCGCAGACAAATCGGTACGAACGTCCAGCATGACGGCAAGCGGCGCGTGGGTTGAGGCCAAAGCCAGCAACCAATCGATTTCTTCTGCGCCGCCGGGTTTCACATCGACTGTGAAGCCTTGCGCGCGAACATGTTCAATTGCAGTGTTGTCGTCGATCATGGCGAAGCGGACGCCCAAACCCTCACGATCACGCAAGGCGCGGGCAATGCTGAGGCTGCGGCGCACATGACCAAAGCCCAGAGACGCACCACCATCGCAGCGCATGATGACTGTGCCGTTTGTTGTGGTCATCGTTTTTTGCCGTACATGGGCGTTGAGGTCCAGCAGCTGTGGTTCGCGATGGAGAAGCGCGATGAGGTCCGTGAGCGTCGCCATTCCCGCTTGCGCGTGGAGCCGCTCGTACACCGCTTCGATGAAGGTCACGTCGGCGGGCGTATCGATGGAAAGCCTTGCGCCCTGGAAACGCCATTTTTCGGGCAGATCGATTTCGACGACTTTGACGAGATCGCGATTGTGTTTGAACCAGGAGCAGACATGTTCGCGCGCGATGGGATCGTCGTGCGCGTGTTCGATCAAAGTGTTGAGTGCGCGCCTGGTCATCGGGTCGGCGCCTTCATGGATAGAAGACAGGCCCGGTTTCAGCACGACGAAGTCGGCGTCGTGGCGCAACATTTCGCTGATGAGATTGTCGATGAAATCCGCATCGACCAGGGGAGCGTCGGCGGTGACGCGGACGATGATTTCGGGATTGATTGCCTCTGCTGCAAGTGCGTAGCGCGCGAGCACGTCGTCTTCGGGGCCACGGACAACTATTGCGCCCTGCGACTGTGCATAGGCCGCGAGTTCGTCGTCAGCAGGATCTGTAGTTGTCGCGACGCACAGCGTTTGTATGAATTGCGATTTTTTCAGACGATGAAGCACGTGCCAAAGCAACGGCTTCCCCGCGACAGGCTTCAGGACTTTTCCGGGCAAGCGGGTCGAACGCATGCGCGCCTGGATGATTGCTGCAGTGTGAGGTTTTTTGGACATTTTTGACTAGGCCGCTTCGGTACGAAAGGTTTGGCGAATATGTTTTAGCGGGCGCAGGCCGTCTGCGGGATCAGCCCGCCAATCGCGATCTGACAGTTCTGCAGGAATCGGTGACTTGACGCCCGTTCCGTCTGAACACTCGCCTGCCCTGATCATGCGGATGATGGGCGCCATTTCTTCCGGCAGCCAGCAATGGCCAGAGGCGTATTCAGCGCCGGTCTTGTCGAGGTCGAGGTGGAATTCGATGGCCGGTGCTTGCCATTTCAATGCGGCGCGAAGGACGACACCTGGGGACACTGTATGATCAGACCAGCCGCATTTGAAACCCGTCGCCTCGGCAATCGATTTCATCGCGGCGAGGTTTGCTTCTTCCGGAGGCGTTGGATAAGCCGAAACACAGTGAAGCAGCGTGACATCGGTGGCCTTGTGACGGCGCAAAACTTCTGTGGCGTGCAAGATCTCGGGCATTGTTGCCATGCCGGTCGACAGGATGACCGGTTTGCCGGTTTCGGCGCAGGCCGCGAGCAAGGCGTCCCACATGAGTTCATATGACGCGATTTTGTACGCGGCGACGTAAGGCTCAAGCTCCTCCACTGCTTTCAGATAGAAGGGCGTGCAGATGAATTGCACATTGCGGCTGCGGCAACGTTCGGCCAACGGCTTCAGAAACGAGACGGGAAGCTCCCATTCTTTTCTGGCGCGATGCTTCGCACTTTGCGCCAGAATCTCGGGCGCGAACATTTCGTCGATTTTGAAAAGCTGAAATTTGACGGCGTCGCAACCGATCCCTGCGGCTTGATCGATAAAGGCGAATGAGCGCTCGAGGTCCCGATCATGATTGCTCGAAACTTCGGCGATGAAAACACACCCCATCACGCACCCACCCCTATTTGTAAATTTACGTTAACCAATTCTAAAGCCAGTGCCCTTACCAAGTTCATAATGGTTGTGCAGTTTGCGAGGGTGGTGTGTCTGGTCTCAGTCACAAATCATTAGCGATTGGCGAGCGTGGTGGACATCGCGGTCCGATCATTGATCGCGTGAACGGCTACGACATCATCGCGTGCGATGTGTGCGGGTTTCGCCATGTGCTGCAATTGCCTTCGCCTGAAGAATTGCGTGCTGCCTATGCCGAGAATTATTATCGCGACGAAAAGCCAAACTATGTGGCGCGGGCGCGGGAAGATGCGGATTGGCAGCGCCTGGCTTGGGAGGACAGGCTTTCGCTGTTCGAGGATTTGCTCGAACGCGACGCTTCCAGGCGTCTCAGTGTTCTCGATATCGGGTGTGGCCCCGGCTGGTTTCTGAAGACGGCTGCCGATCGCGGCTGGAAAGTACAAGGCGTCGAACCTTCACGTCAGGCGGCTGAGCATGCACGCGGGCTTGGTTTGAAAATCAATCATTCGATGTTTGATGAAACCACTGCGCCGGCAGTGGCGCATGCCGATGTTGTGCATCTCAACAACATGCTGGAGCATGTGGCCGATCCGATCGGGCTTTTGCGCCTGGCGATCGGACGGGCGTGGCCGGGGGGGCTGATCTGCGTGGGCGTACCGAACGATTACAACGGCCTGCAGGAAGCAGTGCGGGCATCCGGGGCGGCACCGTGGTGGCTTGCACCGCCGCACCATTTGAACTATTTCGATTTCGCCTCGCTTGAAGGACTAATGCAACGGCTTGGTCTGGAAGTCCTGGAAGCATTGACAAGCTTTCCCATGGAACTTTTTTTGCTGATGGGGGAAAACTACGTGGGCGATGACTCACTGGGGCGCGATTGCCATGCGCGCCGCAAGCGCTTTGATCTGTCACTGGAAAAGGCGGGCCTTGGCGCGGTGCGGCGCAAGCTGTATGGCGCGCTGGCACGCGCTGGGCTTGGCCGCGAAGCGATCATCGTCGCGCGCAAGAATTTGGCCTGAACGATGAGTGCTGACACACGGCCAATATTCATCGTTTCGTCGGGACGCTCGGGAACGGCGATGATGGAACGTCTGTTCAGCGCCTTCCCGCAGGTCGAAATGCACCACGAATACATGGTCGATCATGTGCAGCCGGCGGCGGTTAAGTATTACTTAGGACTTATCGGATTTGGCGAGGCGCAGCACGTTTTGCGGGCGACGCACGCTTCGGCTGTGTACTACTCGGAAGCGCCAATCTGGGGCGATTCCTCGAACAAGCTTTCGTGGCTGATCCCGGTGCTGGACCGGCTGTTTCCGCAGGCGCGCTTCGTGCATCTGGTACGTGACGGGCGCAAAGTTGCGAGTTCGTATTTTCATAAGCTTGGTGCTGAATGTTATGATGATCGCCCAATTGCGGTGATGCAGCGGTATTATGACTCCTGCGGCGAGCTTCCTGCCCCGCCGCCGGAGAAGAAATATTGGTGGCCGGTGCCGCCGCGTGGACACCCACTGGCGTTGGAATTTCTCACCTATAGTCAGTTCGAACGCATTGCGTTTCATTGGGCGCAGATCAACCGGACGATTGTTCATCATCTGGAGGCGATCAAACCTGAACGGCGGCACACCATCAGACTTGAAGATCTGGTTTCGCGCGCCGATGCGCGGCAAGGATTGCTTAACTTCCTGGGCCTGCCGTGGGATGACCGGGTGATGGGCTTGCTCAACCGGCCGCACAATGTGAGCCGGCCGGAGGATTATCCGCTGACGGCAGAACAGAACGAACAGTTCAGTTCGGTCGCGGACGACATGATGAAATATTTTGGCTATGACCGGCGGCCAGAGTATCGCGTCGCTTATTGATACGGTTTTTACTAATTTCGCGCACCGTTAGGGCTTGGAAAACCATAAGCGCACAGGCGCTGAGCGTTAGGCCCCCTAAATGTCACTTGATTGCGATCTCTGCGCTCACAGCACTCTGACCCAGGTGTATGCGGCTCAAAACTCCGCCCGGAAACTGACTGTTTGGGTGTGCTCGCATTGCGGGCTGATGCAAAGCCTGCCACGCGTTGATCGCGCGGCGCGCCGGGAGGCAACTGTTTCAGCGGGTGCCGATTGGGGGAATTTGCGTTACGGCAAGGGCTTTCGCTCTGAGGCCAATCTGTCGACGCTGCGGCCCTATTTGAACCGGCAGAAGCCGTTGCGCGTGCTTGATGTTGGAACCAGTCGCGGCGCCTTTGCGCTTGAACTGAAAAGCGCGTTTCCGTTGGCTGCTGTTATCGGGATTGAACCTGATGAGCGCGTTGTCAGTGCGTGGGCCGGCCAGAAAGACTTTACGTGGCTGCATGCCAGGCTTGAAGATACGCGCCTTGAAGACGAGAGCTTCGATCTCATCTATTCGTGTCACACGCTTGAGCATGTGCGCAGCGCCCGGCAGGCTTTGTTGATGCACCGCCGCGCGCTGGCGCCGGGCGGTTACCTTTTTGTCGAAGTTCCGAACATTGCGGTGATTGGCGCCAAGGATATTGTCGAAGAGTTTTTTATCGACAAGCATCTCTATCATTTTTCACACCGCTCGCTGGCCAAACTGCTGACGGTTTGCGGATTTCGTGCGGTCGCTATCGCCGATGCGCAAGATGCTGTGAACATCTCCATCGTTGCGGTGAAGGCTGAACCACTTTCGGGCACACTGGCGGCTGATCCGCAGGAGGTCGAGACCGCAGCGGCGCTGATTTCGAGTTATCACGCGCTTCGCATGCGTAACTTGAGTGCGCTGACGCACGTCGCCCGCCTGATCGACAGCATGGCGCCGCGCAAAGTTGCGATCTGGGGTGCGGGGCGATTGCTGAACAGTTTGATCCAGAATGGCGGCTTGCGTCCGCAGGCATTGGCTGCGGTTGTCGATAAAAATCTGATCCGCTATGCCAGTGAAGCCCACGGCATTCGCCTGACGGCGCCTGAAGATCTCTATCGGGTGAAACCTGATGTTGTCGTTGTGATGTCGCGGAGTTTTGCGAGCGAAATCCGGAAGGAAGCGC
>JANOFD010000167.1:0-10228 GCA_031413455.1 Rhodobiaceae bacterium | reverse complement strand
TGCCAATCAGTTGCAAGCCATGCAGATGACGTTTTTCTTTTTCCTGCCGTCGATCATGCTGTCAGGCTTTATGTTCCCGTTCCGCGGGATGCCCGAATGGGCGCAGTGGATCGGTGAGATTCTGCCCAACACGCATTTCATGCGCATTGTGCGGGGTGTCATGCTGAAGGGCAGCGGCTTGTCCGACCTGGTCAACGATCTGTGGCCGCTGCTGGCGTTCATGCTGGCGGCGATGGCAATCGCGCTGCTGAGGTATCGCCGGACGCTGGACTGAACGGGAGCGCCTCCGGCAGGATGCCGGCGCTCCCAGAAAAAGTGCTTGCAATCGGATGTGTTTGTTCTATATTCGTTCTGCTGATCAGATACGCGGTTTGTGTGTCTGTCCGCTGCGACTTGAGATTTGAATATGGTTTTGGAAATTGTTCCGGCGGAGGCGCGGGAGCTTGGTGCCAGCTTTTGCGCTACAGGCCTTGGTTAAAGCTGCGCTCCATGCACATGCAGATGATTTGCAGATAAGCTTGCAGACAGTTTTCAGGTAAAAAGAGCAGCGTTTCTGCGATAAATCTAGGTTAAAATCAGCTTATATGTAAATCTGCATGCAAAACGATATACACACACCCCCAGCCCGCCAAACTGCGGAAATCCTGTGTTTAGGCCGGTGACCGTTGAACTGCCGCCCGGCTTTTACTGCACGCCCGGGTTAACCAAAAATTCACTAGGCGCGAAGATCGCGGACGGCTCAATTCCTGGTCTGTTGCAGTTTGAATTAAAACTCTGTTCAGTTTTGAACGCGGTTGGAACTGGTGGGCCTCATGATGGATACGACCCAAACACAAGGAGTTGGTCCATGCGCCGTTACACACCTGTCCCTGCTTGCTCACTCAAAGCTTTGGCATTGAGTTCTGGCGGCTGAACAAGAATGGGAAATCGAGCCTTGCATCGTATATTTGCCCTGACATTGATTGCCGTAGGACTTGCCGGCTGCGCGAGCGACTTTGATCCTGGCCCGCTCGGCCGGCGCCCTCCCGGCGTGGCGCCGCGGGTGGTTCATGCAGCACAGCCCCTGCAGTGTGTGCCTTATGCGCGCTGGAAATCCGGCGTTACAATCTGGGGCGATGCCTGGCATTGGTGGGAAAAGGCTTCGGGCCGGTTTGGCCGCTCTTCCGAGCCGGAAAGCGGTTCCGTGCTGGTGCTGAAAGGCTATAGCGACAATGGCCGGGGCCATGTGGCGGTCGTACGCAAGATTATCAACAGCCGCGAAATCGTGGTCGATCACGCAAACTGGCTGAATGGCGGGGAAATCAACCTGGACAGTCCTGTCATGGATGTATCCGACGACAATGACTGGTCGCGGGTCCGGGTCTGGTACACCCCGGGAGACCACTACGGCGGGCGCGTCTACGACGTTCAGGGATTCATTTTGGGGGCCGGCTGAGCGTTAATTGAGGTTAAAAAACCCCTAATTTGTTGACCATTAAGTCGAAAAGATTGGGAGTGTAGCTTGTTGCGACCTACATCTAGTGGGTTGCTTTACGCATTTTCAACAGATGTGGTACAAATAGTTAACGGTAATATTTCCTTAATTTGACTCCCCCAATCTAGGCGGGCAGGAAGCAGACCCTGGTGGCTCAGAAGAGCCCGATCAATTGAGGAAGACCAGTTTTGAGAACTGACTCACCATTTAATCTGGCGGCAATCGCGTTAGTCGGCATCAGTCTTGCTGGTTGCCAATCAATTCGCCCACAATTCTCGGCCTCCTTTACCGGCGCTGACTCAACTGCATTTGATAATCGCGCTGGATTGTCACTGACAATGACCGTTGCGACGGCGGAACCGGTGATTACGGACGAGGGTGGCACGGGATTGGCGCTGATCCCGCGAATGAGAACTGAAGTTTCCGAGCCGCTCATTTCACAAGAACGGGGCATTTTGCCGGGCAACATCAACCCCAGTGTCATGGACGCAGGATCGCCGCTGCAATGCGTGCCGTTTGCTCGCACGGAATCAGGAATCGAAATCCGCGGAAATGCCAACAGGTGGTGGCAGCTTGCGGCCGGCAAATATCAGCGCTCGAAACGGCCAGAAGCTGGGTCAGTGCTGGTCATGCGGGGGTACAAGACTGCCCGTCGCGGCCATGTCGCTGTCGTGAAGAAGATTCTGGACAATCGGACCATCGTGGTCGACCACGCAAATTGGGGTAATGACGGGCGAATTTACCTCCAGGCCCCTATCCGGGACCTCAGTCCGAAGAACGATTGGAGCCGGGTTCAGGTCTGGTACACGCCATCCCAGCAATGGGGTCGGCGCATCTATAAGGCCAAAGGCTTCATTCTGCCCACTTCGGCGGTTGCCGGTGGCGTAGGCGACAAGGTCTTGAGCATGGTTTCCGGAACCAACTAATTCCGTCGCTTTGGCACCACGGGGACTTCCGGCGGCTTTGGGCGGCGCAAGCGATCAGTGCCGTCGGCAGCCGGATTACGCGGACGGCTCTGCCCATTATTGCCATCAACTCGCTCGGGGCGTCAGCCACGGCGATCTCCGTCCTGAGCGCAATGGCGATGGCGCCGGGGGTTGTCATCGCCCTGTTTGCCTCTGGCTTCATCGACCGCACGCGTAAACGCCCGCTTTTGATCGCGATGGATTTGGTCCGTGCGGGTTTGCTGCCCTCGCTTCCTGTGGCGGCGTGGTTCGGCATGTTGACGATGGGGCATCTGATTGTCATCGCAACGTTGACCGGTGCGGCGACGGCGATATTTTTGATCGCGGAGGCGGCGTACCTGCCGCGCCTGGTTGATACGCCGGACATTGTCGAGGGCAACACGAAGCTGCAGGTCACCGAGGCAGTTGCTGAGATCGCGGGACCGAGCGCTGCCGGATTCCTGATCCGGGCGTTCACCGCGCCGGTCGCTGTGATCGCCGACGCACTGAGTTTTATTTGGTCAGCCTGGTGGCTGATGCAGATCCGGACGGCCGAAACTGTCGCCCCGCCCTCTACTGGCACTCATCCACTGGCAGACGTCGCTCAAGGGTGGCGGACCTGCCGGGAGCATCGAATTGTGTTTCCGCTATTGCTGGCGCAAGGCTCGTTTGGCGTTTTCGGCGGGTTCTTTGCTGCCATCTATATGATCTTTACGCTGCGAACACTTGGATTGGACGAGGCGACGGTGGGCCTGATCATCGGCGCAGGCGGCGTTGGTGCCTTGTGGGGAGCGGCGGCAGCGGGTGCGCTCTCACGTGTTCTGGGTTACGGGCGGGCCATCGTTTTGTGTCTGGGTGCTTGGATGATGGCGAGCATTCTCATTCCAACTGCGGAAGGACAAGGTCAATTGACGGTCCCCTTCCTGGTGGGTCAACAGTTGATCGGCGACGGATTCTTGTCGGCCTATATGATTCTGGCAGTGAGCGTTCGTCAGACGGCTTTGCCTGTTGATGTGCAGGCGCGCGCGGGGGCGACGTTTCAGCTCGTGGGCGGCCTTGCTCTCCCTGCCGGTGCGCTGATCGCCGGTCCACTCGCAGAGATTGTGGGGACGGGTGCAGTCCTGTGGATTGCCATCGCGGGATCGCTGATACCGCTGCTGATTCTATCGATGTCGCCCCTGTGGCATTTGAAAAAACTTGAGGATTCAAGGTCCTTCACGTGACCGGCGCTACTTGACCCTGGCGCTGCGTCCCCTCACATTCCGCATCCGAATGCGTTGGTGCTTTTAGTCAGGTTTGGCCGCACCCGTACCTTCCCAGGCCTTCATTTTCATCAAAGGACGATCATCATGTCACCTAGTCGCTTTGTGCGGCGCTCTTTGTCAGCGATGTTGTTCGCCGTCGTGCTCACCGCGTGCGGCAGCTCGACGAGCACACCACCCGTCGATGCCAAGCAAGTGCAGCAACGCCTGGATCAGTTTGTGTCTGCAGTTACGCAGGTTCAGCCTGGCTCTGAATTCACCGCCAAGGCAGATGGTGCTGCAAAGACTGAAACGAATAGCAACGGGACTGTCACCGGCACGCTGCCGCGACTGACGTTCACGACCAAGGAAGGCAACGTTGCCGTTTTGGATCCGATCACTATCAACTTTGCAAATGGTGGAGACGGCTTGATCAATATTGACGCGAAAATTCCAAACTCTTTTGCGATCAAAGACAAAACCGGAAAAGTCACTGGTCAGGTCAAGATCGGCAGCCAAACCTTCAAGGGTGTTTGGGTCGACAAACTGCAAACGCTTAACGATGTTGAAATGCGGCTCTCTGACTTGGTGATCGATTCAGCGACAGAAGGCGGTGACGGCAAAGTTGCTCAGATCGCTTTGACCGGTCTGCTCGACGCGAAAGGTGGTGGCCTTTACGACGGCAAGTACGCTCTAACAATTTCAGGCTTTGCTGTTGACGATCCTGCAGAGCGTACATCGATGAAGATGGATACGCTGAGTGTCGTCAGCACCATCAAGGGCGCAAAACTTGAAGACTGGGCGAAGGCTGCGAAAGAAGCCGGCTACACTCTCGCCAATCCAAACCTGTTCAAGGCCTATACGGGCGGCACGTTGGATCCCAAAGTGATCGCGTTCTTGAAGCGCATGCCTGAATTCATGGGCAATGTTGAATATGTTTACTCGGTCAACGGCATCGAAGCGACTCAGGCTGGCAAACGCGTTTTTGGATTGAAGACCATGTCCATGGGTTTGGGCGCGTCCGCGGATGGGCAAGGCACGACAAAAATTCGCATGCGTTTTGACGCCGGCGGATTTGCAACCAATGCAGACGAACCGATGCTGCCTCCGGAAGCTGATGTTCAAAACGCAACGCTTGAAATCGATGCTTCGGGTGTGCCTGGAAAGAAGCTGTGGGACATTTACATGGACGCGTTGCCGCAACTTCAAGCGGAGGCCGCCAAAGTTGCCAGTCAAAGCACATCTGCAACTGGCGATGCCACATCGGCGGGGGCAACTGCCTTGCAAGAAGTCGGCACAGAACTTTCCGGCAAATTCATGGAGGTTATGACAGCCGCGAAGCTTTCCATCGCTCTCAATCAGCTGAATATGGTGACGCCGACAGCTAAATTGACCGGTAAAGGGGCGGCAACCTATTTACCGGCGGAAAGTACGTTGCCTGAAGGCAAGGTCTCGTTGCGCTTTACCGGCATCGATGCGCTGGCAAAAGCGATGGAAAAGCGTGGCCCCAAGGACGAAATGGCGCAGCAGATCATGGGAATGGTTGCGGCCGTGCGGGCCATGGGAAAACCAGATGCGACGTCCAGTGCAACCGACCGGGCTTATGTGATCGATATTGTGTTCACGAAGACCGGCACGGTGACGGCGAACGGCCAGAAGGTGCTCTGAAGTCCGCTCGACGCACGAGTAACTTTTTTTGGGCCCGGAAATTTCCGGGCCCGATTTTCTTCAAGCCGAGGGCAATGCCCCACGTTCAGCTGTCAGGACGGCGTCGATCAGGCGCATAATTTCAGACAGGTCATCGACGATTGTGCGGACCCTGCGCGCATCGGCGAGTGGCGAAAACATCGAGCCAATCTCAAATTTGTCGCCGCCTTCAACGGCAATCAGCAGATTACCTTCGACGAATGCACACCTCAGATTCTTGCCTTTGAACCGGGTTTCGAGTTCCAGCAGACGCTCCATGAAAACGGGGTGCAGCAGGTATCGGGCTTCGACCTGATCATTTGAGTAGACTTCGAAGGCACTTTCCAGGCGGCGGTCGTTCAGCCCGACGCGCGCAAGACTGGACGACCAGCGTTCCAGAAAATTGAACATTCCGGCGTCACGCCGGACAATGGTGATGCCAAGAAATTTTTTCGGAAATGCAATTTGGATCAATTGACCGCGAAAAACGGTGACCCATCTCGTGCTTTTGTTGCTTCTGACTTTTCGCTCAAGATGACCATCGCAGAACGCGAAGGCGCAACCATGATGGTGGCCGCCAAAGCGATCATGGTAATCGGATCGATCACAGTTCGGCAAAAGCGACAACTCATTGAACTGAGGCAGTGCTTCGGGTGTGAAACCCGAAACTTCGTACTCACAGCCGATTGCCTGTGAAATCGCCGACAACGATTCTACTTTTGCAGCAGCGGCGACTTTGTTGACCGGCTCGAAGGCATACCAATACACTGCGCCAAAACTCAGGCTGCCAACGATGATAACAACATCAACATCGAAATATGCGAATGAAACGCCGGTGACGGCGAGCGCTGCAACAGTGCCCAAGCTGCCGCGCCAGACGCAGGTCTTGACCGCCTTTTTCCGCTCGCCTTCGCGAGCCTTCAACAAGGGTTCAACACGCTGAGCATAGAGTTGCGTGAAGGCTGCGTCGTCGAGACTCACTAGATCAAGCGTTGCCGCGTGCGCTTTTTTGGACATCCAAGATTACCTTCCAAATCCGCCGCTGAAAACGCAACTCACAACGTAGGGCTTCAAGGCGCCGATCCAGTAGCAAAGCTCGGCTGGATGATCGATTGGCCAGATTGCGTAGTCGGCGGCCTTGCCAACGTCCAATGTGCCGGTTTCATGCGCAAGGCCAACGGCAAGTGCGGCGTTTCTCGTGACACCTGCGAGTGCTTCTTCCGGCGTCAGACCAAACAAGGTGCACGCCATCGACATCGTCGTCAGCAACGATGCGATGGGTGCTGTGCCGGGATTGCAATCGGTGGCAACCGCTATGGGAACTTTGTGGCGGCGGAGGGCTTCGACCGGCGGCAGTTTTGATTCGCGCAGCACATAGAAGGCACCGGGCAATAGTACCGCCGCGGTGTTTGACTTGGCCATTGCGGCAACGCCGTCTTCGTCTGTGTACTCGAGATGACCGGCAGAAAGCGCTCCAAACTTGGCAGCGAGGGCCGCGCCATGCGTATTGGAGAGCTGATCGGCGTGGAGTTTGATTTTAAAGCCCAGTGCAGACGCTGCTGTGAAAAAACTTTCAGTTTCCTGTGGCGTGAAGGCGATGCCTTCGCAGAATGCATCGACGGTGCCAGCGAGTTTCTGCTCTGCTACCGCACGCAACACCGGTCCGCTCATTTCAGCGATGAAGGCCGCTCGACAATTGCCATGTTCGGGCGGCAAGGCGTGGAGACCGAGATAGGTCGTCGATACCCGAATCCCGGCTTCTGTGCCTAAGCGGCGCCCGACGCGCAGCATGCGCAGTTCCGTTTCCAAATCCAGCCCGTAACCTGACTTGATCTCGACCGTCGTGACGCCTTCGGATCTCAGAGCTTCAAGACGAGGACGAGACTGCTCGAACAGCGACTGCTCATCGGCCGCGCGGGTTGCGCGAACGGTGGACATGATCCCTCCTCCCGCTTTGGAGATTTCTTTGTAGGATTTGCCGTTCAAGCGCTGCTCAAACTCACTTGCTCTGTTGCCGCCAAACACGAGATGGGTATGGCAATCGATCAGGCCTGGAGTGATCCACTGGTTGTTGGTGTTCGTGACCCGCACCGACAGGCCAGCTGGTTGGCCAGGCAAATCGCGCATCGGACCCGCGAAGGTGATGCGTCCATCCTTTTCGCCGAGCGCCGAGCTTTCCATGGCGCCATAGGGGCCAGCGCCTGCGCGCATGGTGGCGAGGCGAGCGTTGATCCAGAGGTGGTCCCATTTCATCACTGATTGCCTTAATGTGGTTCGTCACTCTACGAGAATCGGGGCCGAGATGAAATTCTATCATGCAAACTGTGCGCTGCTGGCAGAAGGTGTCAGGACTTCGGTGCGCATTGGGGTCGATAACGGACTTATAGCCTCCGTTGAGGCTGGTGCCACATTGAGCGCTGGAGACGAGATGATTGCGGGCCTCGTTCTACCTGGCATGGCGAATGTGCATAGCCATTCGTTTCAGCGCGCCATGGCGGGGTTGGCTGAATGGGACGCAGGCGGCGCCGACAATTTCTGGAGTTGGCGCGAAGCGATGTACTGCTTCGCCGAGCGGCTTGAACCTGATAGCCAGCGCGACATAGCGCGGTTCCTTTTTATCGAGATGCTGAAGGCAGGCTATACGTCGGTTGGCGAGTTTCACTATCTCCACAATCAGCCCGAAGGGGCGGCTTACGCGCCGACAAGTGCAATGGCGGCGGCGATTGCCGAGGTGGCACACGAGACGGGCATCGCGCTTACAATGCTGCCTACCCTCTATGTCACCGGTGGCGCTGACGGGCGCGCATTGAACGAGCGCCAGAAGCGGTTCGGCAAGACGGTTGCAGAACTGCTGCGCCTGAGAAGCGACCTGAAGGGCTATTCTGGCGTCACCAATGTGGGGCTCGCCCTGCACTCCCTTCGCGCCGTGCCGACGGCTTTGATGCACGAAGCCATTGCAGGCGTTGAAATGTCCTCGCCATTGCACATTCATGCGGCCGAGCAGACCAGAGAGGTTGATGAGAGCCTTGCCACCTATGGTCTACGGCCGGTTGAGTATCTGCTGAAAGAGTTCGGGGTGGACCGGCGCTGGTGCCTGGTGCATTCGACGCATATGAGTGAACGCGAGACAGTTGCATTGGCGCGCAGCGGGGCCGTTGCCGGACTTTGCCCTGCGACGGAAGGAAATCTCGGGGACGGTATATTTCCGCTGTCTGGTTATTTGCCCGCAGGTGGCGCTCTGGCGATTGGTGGCGACAGCCATGTTTGCGTTGATCCCGCAGAGGAACTGAGAATGCTTGAGTATTCGCAGCGCCTGCTGCACCGGCGGCGCAATGTGGCGGCATCGGCTGCGCAGCCGCATACGGCGGCGCGGCTGTGGACGCTGGCCGCGCGTGGCGGTGCACAGGCGCTGGGACTGAATGCAGGTGAGATTTCGCTCGGCAAGCGCGCAGATCTGGTCGTCGTCGATACAGACTACGTGTCGCTTGCCGGACGCGACGGAGCGCAGGCTCTGGACAGTTATGTGTTCGTTGCGGGAAAGGCGGCCGTGCGCGATGTGATGGTCGCCGGCGCGTGGCTGGTAAAGGAGCGGCACCACAACGTAGAGGCGCATGCAGCGATTGCCTATCGATCGGCCGTGAAGAAGATCATAAGTGCCTGAGTGGGCCTTTATTGCTCCTCGAGTGTGGCTTTGATCATGTTACGAATCGCTGTCGTTACTTTTACGGCGCGGTCGGGGCGGAAAGTGAAAGGCGGGGTTTCGTCCATATAGATGGCCTGGGCCAATTCGAGCTGGATGGCATGCACGCCTTTCTTGGGCGCGCCGTAGTGGCGGGTGATGTAGCCCCCTTTGAAGCGAGCGTTGAGGACGGCGGTGAAGCCGCTGGCCTTTGCCGCGGTGAAGGCTGCGTCTGCCATGTCGGCATCGCAGGACTTGCCGTCGAAGGTGCCGAGGTTCAGGTCGGGCAAACGGCCATCGAACAACGTAGGTAGTTCGCTTTCGATGGAGTGCGCATCCCAGAGAATGACCGAGCCGTGGATGGCCTTGAGGCGCGAGAGCTCCTGCGCCAGTGCGTCGTGATAAGGCTGCCAGTATTTGCGACGTGCCACGATTTCTTCTGCGGAGAGTGTACGGGCATTAAGGTAGAGCGCTTGACCCCTGAAAGTTTCAAGCGGTACGAGGCCGGTTTTCTTTTGGCCTGGATAGAGATTCTCGTCGCCCGGCGGGCGATTGAGATCGACGACGTAGCGCGAGTGCGTCGCTTCGATGCGTGAGGCGCCCATGCCGTCCAGGAATTTGTACAACAACGGCACGTGCCAGTCGGTGTCGGGCAATGCGAGCGCTTCGGGTGTCATGCGCCCTACAATTTCGGGAGGCAGGTAGGCTCCCGAATGTGGAAAGCTGACAAGGATTGGAGCCTGACCGCGGGTCAGATTGAATATCGGTGGTGGGGTCATGTGCCTGACGGAAGGTGGATGTGGCCATCGACCGTGGCGCGATAACGCCCTGAGTCAACGAGGGCGCGGGCGGCGGCAATGTCGGGGGCAAAGAAGCGATCGCGGTCGTAAGGCGGCACGCGCTGGCGGATGGCGGCGTGTTCCGTTTCGAGGACGGGTGACGATTTCAACGGGCGGCGGAATTCGATGCCTTGGGCCGCCGCCAACAGTTCGATCGCGATGATGCCTGAGGAGTTCGCATGCATGTCGGACAAGCGACGGGCGGCGAAGGTTGCCATCGAGACGTGGTCTTCCTGGTTGGCGGAGGTGGGCAGCGAGTCGACGCTGGCCGGGTGGGCGAGCGATTTGTTTTCGGAAGCGAGAGCGGCCGCCGTGACGTGGGCGATCATGAAGCCAGAGTTCAGGCCGCCGTCCTTGACCAGGAA
>JANOFD010000166.1:0-4139 GCA_031413455.1 Rhodobiaceae bacterium | reverse complement strand
CTTGCAGGCTTTGAGCCTGCCGGTTTGCGCTCGTCGAGCAAGAACTTCCGGTAGTCGTCCATATCTCCATCGAACGGGGTCACGTTGCCGTTGGCCACCAGCCACAGGCGGTCGGCGCAGGTTTCGATCAGATGCGGATCGTGGCTGATGAGGAGCACGGCGCCGGGATAGTCGTTCAGCGCCAGCACCAGGCCTTCGCGGCTGTCGATGTCGAGATGGTTCGTCGGCTCGTCGAGAATAAGCAAGTGCGGCGCATCGAGAGCGGCGATCATGATCAAAAGCCGCGCGCGTTCGCCGCCCGAGAGAGAGCCGATGGCCGTGTCGGCCTTCGATTCCGGAAAGCCGGCAGAGCCAAGCTTGGTGCGGGCCTCGTGCTCGCGAATGTGGGGGAGCAGGTTCATCAGGTGGCGCACCGGCGTGATGTCGCCCGACATTTCGTCGAGCTGGTGCTGGGCGAAATAGCCGATACGCAGGCGGCGGGCTTTTGTCATTGTACCGCTCATCGGCTTGAGGCGGCTGGAAATCAATTTCGCAAAGGTCGACTTGCCGTTGCCATTGGCGCCTAGCAGTGCGATGCGGTCGTCTGGGTCGATGCGCAGCTCGAGGTGCGATAATATCGTGCGGCCATCGTAACCGGCGCTGATGCGGTCAAGGGCCAGGAGTGGCGGGGACAGTTCTTCCGGCTCGCCTAACCTGAAGGGCGCCACACGCTCGTTTGAGATGCCGGCGATCGGCTGAAGTTTTGCGATGGCTTTCAGCCGGCTTTGCGCCTGGCGGGCTTTCGAGGCCTTGGCGCGGAAGCGGTCGACGAAGTCCTGCATGTGCCGGCGTTGCGCGTCTTGCTTGGTGCGCGCGGCGGCGGCCACCGCAAGCCGTTCGGAGCGCGTGCGCTCAAACGTGTCGTAAGGGCCCGTATAAAACGTGAGCTTCTTGTCTTCCAGATGCAGGATCGAATTGACTGCGGTGTTGAGCAAATCGCGATCATGGCTGATCAGCAGCATCGTGCCCTGGAAGCGTTTAAGATATTGCTCCAGCCAGATCGAGCCTTCGAGATCGAGATAGTTGGTCGGCTCGTCCAGCAGCAGCAGATCGGGATCGGAGAATAGCACGGCGGCCAACGCCACGCGCATGCGCCAGCCTCCGGAAAATTCGGAACAAGGGCGAAGTTGCGCTTCGGCGTCGAAGCCCAGGCCCGCCAGAATTTCAGCGGCACGCGCCGGAGCACGGTGGGCGCCGATGTCGACCAGGCGCATTTCGATTTCGGCGATGCGCATCGGGTCGGTTGCGGTTTCAGATTCCGCCAGCAACTCAGCCCGTTCGGTGTCGGCCTCAAGCACGGTGTCGAGGAGCGAGGTTGGGCCGCCCGAAACTTCCTGGGCCACGCCTGCAATGCGCCAGTTGCGCGGGAATGTGATGTCGCCGCCATCGGTTTCGGTTTCACCGGTCAGCAGGCGGAACAATGTCGTCTTGCCGGTGCCGTTGCGGCCAACCAGCCCCACTTTGTGGCCGGTCGGAATCGTGGCCGAGGCCTGCTCGAATAACGGGCGGCCTTCTATGCGATAGGTGAGGTTGTCGATGCGGATCATGGGGGGCGCTGTCTAAAACGCTTTCAGGGCTGAGGGAAGGCGTTTCCGCCGCACCGCGACACTGAGGGCGGCTTGCGGCGCCAAGCCCGCCTCTGTATGTAGGCGCACCCTAAAAACCCCCCGTTTTCCCTGAGGAATTGCCTGATGTCGACCGAACGTACCTTTTCGATAGTTAAGCCCGATGCCACCCGCCGGAATTTGACGGGCAAGGTTGTCGACCGGTTGGAGAGCGCGGGCCTTCGCGTCATTGCACAGAAGCGCATCTGGATGTCGGCAAAACAGGCTGAGGCGTTTTATGCCGTGCATAAGGCGCGTCCGTTTTTCCATGATCTGGTCAAGTTCATGACCTCGGGCCCGGTAGTGGTGCAGGTACTTGAGGGCGCCAATGCCGTTGCCAAGAACCGCGAAATAATGGGTGCTACGGATCCGGCAAAAGCGGCTCCCGGCACGATCCGCAAGGACTTCGCAGAGTCGATCGAGGCCAACTCGGTGCACGGCTCCGACAGCGCTGAAAACGCGGCGGCGGAGATCAAGTTCTTTTTCGCCGATACCGAGATTGTAGGGTAGGGCGGAACTCGCTTCGCCGAGCTCCCATCCCCTGCAGCCCACCTTCGCCAAGGGGCTTCGGCGGGCGCAGGTACTTCCCCCGCAAGCGGAGGAAGATGCAAAATCTGGTGTCTGCCCCCGCTTGCAGGGGAAGTGGCTGCGCAGCACTTGCTGCTGCTGACGATGGGGGGCCTTCATTTGCTAGTAGGCCTTCATGGCAGCACTCTTAAGTTCTATTTGCTCATCCGTCACACCGTCACATTGCTGGAGGACTGCGGAATTCTGCGTAACATCTGCTGTCTTTTGTGTACGCACAACTCGCTCACCGATTGAATTCGTGTCGTCCAAATAGCGTTTGAAGACGCTATGGAAATCCGCCGCCATGTAGCCGCGAGCAAAGTTGTTATCTGCCGTGCGGATCACGCGCGGCCGAATACCGAAGGGTGCGAGGTAACGGGCGAGACTTCGTGCATCCAGCGGGCGATTTGCATTCAAGTGATGCCAAGGTGCGCCTCGATCCTTGAGGAGCCCCTTCAAAAGGAATCCGGTAGTCACCCGGTTTGACCGGTCGAAAATATCTCTGATCTCGGCCAGCAAACTTTGCACATTTGGATCTCCGTCGTGGGCGTGCACAATCAGCTGCATTGCCCTGTGCGCGAAGTCCGAACCGCCTGCGCCTGCATGTACTGCAATCGCCAGCAATGGATGCCAGACATGGCATTGAGCGCTCGTGTACCCGTCAATGCGCGTTGGGCCAGCGGTGGCGGCAGATGCGCCATGGTCGCGGGCCCATCTGGCCAATCGCGCCCGGGCTTCGGCGAATTCCGGCGGCGGATTCAATGAATCGAACCTGGCAAGAATTTCGCTGGTCACGGTTGGTGCGAGCGGGATCGTGATGCAACGCCTCGCCAGGTCGTTTGGCGGCCAACCCGTGAGTGCCAACACGCAGGGCGAAAAACATGACAGTGACTGCGCCTCGATCTTGTTACTGAGCGGGTTCATATAAGCGTTCCCGCGTGCATGTCCGGCGGCAATCAGTGCGCGCAGTTGCCGGTTAGGTAAAAGCCAGTCCTCCGCATCATCGAAGAAGAAAGTCGGATGGGCGACATCGATCATGCGCAACAGCGGATTGATGCTTGCCCGGGCAATGCGCAAGGGGCGCGGGGTCAAGGCGGCCAGCACATTCAAGGTTGTGGTTTTTCCCGAGGCCGCAGAGGCGCTGACGATGGCCAGGCGCGGTGAGGTTGCGGCCCATTCAATCGACCACGTGTGTGCGATGTAAAGCGCCAACGCATGCGCGGCGCCGTTGGGGAGGTGCACGTAGCGGGTGACTAACATTGTCAATTGGTACAGCAGTTCTGAACTTTCGACCGGCTCGGCCCACGGTTCCGGTTCAGCCAGCCCCGCCCACGGAAAGGCCTCACGCTCGGACGTCCAAAGCTCAGCCGCATGCAGGAGCGCCGATTTCTGCCGCCGGGTGCGCACCTGCCGGGCGCGGTCGCGATTGATAACCAGCGTCAACGGCGGTGGGCGCTTTTCCTGTGTCTGGTCTTGGCTGGTATTGAGTTGGGGTGCTCGTTCAAGCATGCCGATGTCTCCGTTTTCATGGGTGTCGGTTATGTAAGAACAAAGGAAGAACTTGTCAAGTGGCAAGTTTTCCGGCCCTAAACCTTGTTGTTTTTCCTGGGAGCGCGGGCATCCTTTCCGCCCTTTTTGCCTTTCAGAAGAGCCGCAGGATGCCCGCGGTCCCAGCGAAGGGTCATTCCGGTCACACCCTTTTGCGTGGGCTTGTTCCGGTCCAGCGCTTGAAGGCGCGGGAGAAGGCGGCCGCTTCCGAGAAGCCGACAAGGTAGGCTGTTTCGTTCACGGAGACTTTCTTGCCGTCGAGATAGTGCAACGCCATTTTGTGGCGCAGTTCGTCGAGCACCGCTTCGAACGTTGCGCCTTCGGCCTTCAGGCGGCGCAGAAGCGTATCGCTGCTCATGCCCAGTCTGTCGGCAATCGCGT
>JANOFD010000165.1:0-5571 GCA_031413455.1 Rhodobiaceae bacterium | reverse complement strand
GCTACTGCATGCACACAGTTTTGCGCGGATTTGTGCGGCGTAGTGACTCTATCAACTGAATTTCATATGCGCGGTCCGGGTTGCCTGATTCCCTGCAGAGCACTTTGGTGATTCTGGAGTGTAGACATGATGACGTTAGGCTCGTTCGGTGATCGTCGCCTTGATAAAGGGGGGCTTCGCTGCTGGCTTGCATGGTCGCGCGCGCATCCTCATGCTTGCACCGCCTCAGCAATGGATCGCGCCGCCTGGAAGTTCAGTTCTGGCGCTTTGTTTCCAACCGGAAAGTGACGCTGCAGCGCTTGATCGAAGGTTGGGGTGAGCGGACGTCTGAAGCAGCGTCGGGCCGCCATGTTTTGGCGATCCAGGATACATCCGAAATCAGTTTCAAAACACAGCCTGGCAAGCGGCGGAAGTTAGGCGTTGTCGGTCACGGCAACGGGCGCGGATTGCTTGTTCACGCCATGGTGGCAGTCGATGCCGCCAGCGGCGCTTTGCTGGGTTTGGTCGCAGGCAAGATTTGGACGCGTAAAGGCCGCGTGGGAAAGAAGCATGCCGAGCGCGACATTCATCACAAAGAGTCCGGTCGGTGGCTGACAACGGCGCAGGAGGCCAAGGCGGTGCTTTCCAAGGCCTCGATGGTCACTGTGATCGCCGACCGGGAAAGTGACATTTACGCAGAGTGGGCGAGTGTTCCGGCCGCCAACTTCCATTTACTGACCCGCGCTTATCACAACAGAAAGATGCCCTGCGGAAACAAATTGTCTGATGCTGTGAAAGCTATGCCGGATGCAGGTTTGAGAACGATTGAGCTTCCCGCTCGTGCCCCCAACGCACCGGCGCGACAGGCGGTACTGACCTTACGGTATGGCGCCGTCACGCTGCAACGGCCACCCAATGCGGCTGACACCCGCAACCTGCCCGAACAGGTGACACTGAGGATGATCGACGTGGTGGAGCGTCACCCACCCAAAGGGCAACAACCCATCCACTGGCGCCTGCTGACGACGCACACGATCGCCACTCCGGCGCAGGCCTGGCAGATTGTTGACTGGTATCGTCAGCGCTGGGTGATCGAACAACTCTTTCGCCTGATGAAATCGCAAGGCCTCGACATCGAAGCCAGTCAAATCACCGAGGCTGATCGCCTGCTCAAACTTGCCGCGATCGTCACCCACGCGGCGGCGATCACATTGCAACTGGTTCAAGCACGAAACGGGCAAAGCCAGGAACAAGCCAGCGTTGCCTTCTCAAAACCTGAGATCCGCGCCTTGACCGCGATTGAGGCGCCGTACAACAGCCGGACCAAACTTCAGTCCAATCCGCATAAACATCAAAGCCTGGCATGGGCCGCATGGATCATCGCGCGGCTCGGCGGCTGGGATGGATACCCATCCTCAAGGCCACCCGGACCAATCACGATCCGGCATGGACTCGAATACTTCAAAGCCTACGCAGATGGGTTCGCACAAAAAGATGTGTGCATGCGGTAGCGCAAGCGGGGGCAGCCAGAACATCTGGTGTCTTCCTCTTCTTGCGGTGGAAGCACCTGCGCAGCCTTTGTGGCTCGCAGGGGATGGGGCGGCGCGCGCACTCTCGCGCGGGCCCCGTTGAAGCGTAAGCCTGGGTAAGCGAACACGGGCGCGATATTTGTGCTCTCATGCGCTTATTATCAAAGATAACGTGCTCTTGGGAGCATATTTCTTGACGTAAGGCGGGCACATTAAAAGCAGATTCGGAGCTTGGACCTTGCGGATGCAAATGCAGGTCAGGAGTTTGCGTTGCGTGCGGACTTGACATCGTTCTTTATATGTTCATTACTATTAAACCTTATGTAAATTCGCATGCGTTTGGCCATGAAATGAGTGAAAGTTGAATACATTCCTGGTGCGGAGGCTGCGGTTTTTTTGTTTTGGTGCACACTCACGTGCATGTTTGAAAAAACGCCGGGAATTAGCCAAGAATGTTGTTAACGGGCGGAATCAAAATGGCGGAAAGGCTTATCATGCACACGTGCACGGGAAATTACGATTCATACCCCCGGCATCGATTTTCCGCCGGGCGTTTGGTTAATCGGCTTCTTGCCCGATCGCTTCGCTGATCGACTTGAAGTTGTCGCGATCGAGGAGGGTGAGCAGTTCGCGTTTGAGGCGCGTGATGAGGTTTGGGCCTTGGAAGGTGAGGGCGGTGTAGAGCTGAACCAGCGAGGCGCCGGCCTTGATTTTCGCGTAGGCATCGGCCGCCGACGCAATTCCTCCAACGCCGATCAAGATGAGTTTGCCCTGGGTCAGGCGGTGCATGGTGCGCAGGCGTTCAGTGGAAGGCGCAAAGAGTGGCTGGCCTGACAAGCCGCCGGTTTCGCCGGCGTGGACGCTCTTCAACGAAGCGGGGCGCGCAAGCGTGGTGTTCGAGACGATGAGGCCTTCGATGCCGTGAGACAGGGCCGCGGCCGCGATGTCGGCGCAGGCTTGGTCATCGAGATCGGGTGCGATCTTGACGAGGAGGGGCGGGCGGGGTTGCAGCTTTTTTCGCGCCGCGCTGAGTGCGGTCAGCAGAGCGTCGAGCTCGGCCTTGTTTTGCAGGCCGCGCAGTCCGGGCGTGTTGGGTGAGGAGATATTTATGGTGACATAGGACGCCAGGGGGCCGAGTTCGTTGAGCCCCAAGACGTAGTCGGCGATGCGGTCGGCGGTGTCTTTGTTGGCGCCGATATTGATGCCGCGAATGCCGACCTTGCCCTGAAGCGATTTGAGCCGTTTGCGCGCGGCCTCCAGGCCTTCGTTGTTGAAGCCGAGGCGGTTGATGATGGCGAGGTCTTCGCTAAGGCGAAAGATGCGGGGCTTTGGGTTGCCGCTTTGCGGGCGAGGGGTCACGGTGCCTGCTTCGACGAAACCGAAGCCCAATGCCAGCATGGCTTGGGTGACTTGGGCATTCTTGTCGAAGCCGGCGGCGAGGCCGATGGGGTTTGGAAATTTTAGCCCCAAGGCTTCAATCTGTAGACGTGGATTGTCGTGTCTGCCTGCGGTGAAGTTGTGGAAAACACTCAGGGCCCGGATCGTCAAGGTGTGTGCAAGCTCGGGATCGAGTCTTGTCAACACAGGTTGGGCCAGGTTTGCGAGCGTCGGAACAAGTTTCATCGTGTTAGGATGAGAATCAGTTTCTGTGCCGCTGTTCAAGGGGCTGGTGGTGCTTTCTCAAACGCAGGCGCGGCGTTCAGCCGATGATCTGCCTGGTGTAACGGTCGATGTTGTCACACAAGCAAATCTGGAGTGCGATCGATGCACTCGCCGCCCGTTACGGGCATTCGCCGTCGGGTCTGGCGCGCCTGGCGGGCCTTGATCCCACGACGTTCAACAAAAGCAAGCGCACTGGACCGCAGGCGCGGTTGCGTTGGCCATCGACGGAAAGCCTTTCGAAGATTCTTGTGGTCACGGGCGCCAGCCTCGAAGACTTTGTGGCTTTGGTGACGAAAAGTGGCGGCGCGCGAGGGGCATCGCGCAATTTGCCGTTCCTGACGATGAAAGAGGCGCAGAAGAAAAAGGTCTTTGACGACGATGGCCTGCCGATTGCAAAAGCCTGGGACAGACTGTCGTTTCCGGACATGGGCGACGACAAGGCCTTTGCGCTGGAGATTTCAAACGACGCGGCAGAACCGGTGTATCGCTGCGGTCAGGTGCTGGTAGTTTCGCCCAAGGCCGAGGTTCGCAAGGGTGATCCGGTTGTGGTCAAGAACGGCACCGGCTGTCTGGTCATGAAAGTTGCGCGCCAGACGGCGAAGAAGGTTGAGCTGAAAGGTTTCAATCCTGCCATGGACGATTTGGTGCTGGAGCGCGAAAAGATTGAGTGGATGGCGCGCATCCTATGGGTGCGGCAGTGATTAGCTGGCGTAGCCTTGAAAGCGGCGCACCATGCTTGCGAGTGCGCCCGGGTCATCTGACTGCAAGGCCCGGCTTAATTCGCGCGCCTGGTTTTGTGAATAGAGGGCGAGGGCGTCTCTTGTGGGGACACTAAGGCCGGCTGAGAGTGCGGATTGGGCTTCGTCGTGAAATGACTTTTGGTCGAGCGCCAGAATCGACAAGGCGAAATGGACGTGCAGGACAACGTTACTTGGGTTTCGAGCGAGCGCTTCGCGATACAGGCTGAGGCCGCGCGATTTGGTGGCTCCATAGGAGAGTGTGGCCAGGACCGGTCCGGCGTGGTGGACGATCTCAAGGTGCCACGCGCCCAGAGACGCCTGCGCCCAGATGTTTTCCGGATCGAGTTCGAGCGCTCTGGTGAGGGCGTCATGCGCTTTTTCTGGCAGGTTCTCTGAGCGGGCCCGCATGACGCCGATCACACGGCCGCGAAAGCCCATCGCGATGGAACGCTGAAGGTGTCCCTCGACACTCTTGGCGTCAAGCGCGATAGCCTGTTCGGCCAGCGCCTCGGCCTCAGACAGGCAGGGCAAGCAAAACCCTTCGATGCGGGTGATCGCCTCGGCGATGAGCGCGCGGGCTGCAAAAGCCAGCGAAGGGACTGAGGCTTCGGCTTCAGCGATCTGGGCTGATTTTGCGAACTGACCGGTGTGAAAAGCGTTCAAGGCATCGGGGGGCACCGACGCCTGCGCCGTTGCCGCTAACATAAATGCTGACACCAAGGACGCGAAGCGGAACCCAACCATGGTTTGAATGTAGGCGAGGTTTGGCGTGCTTGTCAGGTGATAAACTTGCCCGCCAGGCCGGCGCGGATGAGGGCTGCAGTGTTTTCGATGCCGTAGAGAGCGGCAAAGGAGCCAAAGCGGGGGCCCTGCTCCTGCCCGAACAGAACTTCGTAGAGTGTTTTGAACCAATCGCGCAGGGGTTCGAAATTGTGCCTTTTGCCGATTTCGTAGACGACGGTTTGCACGGCTTCGCCGGTCGGCGGACCATCGAATTTGTCGAGTTCGCGCGCCAGGTCATCCAAGGCTGCGCGTTCTTTTTCGGAGGCGGCGCGATATTTTTTCTTCGGCTTCACGAAGTCTTCGTAGTAGCGGATTGCGTAACCGACGAGCCTGGCCAGCGCGGGATTATCCCTCGGATTTGCCTGGGGCGCATAGGTGTGAATGAAGCCCCAGAGTATTTCCGGAGTCGAGGCGGCCGACGCGGAGACGAGGTTGAGAAGTAGCGCAAATGAAACGGGCCAGGGCTCCTGCGAGACCGTGCCGCCGTTGATGTGCCAGACCGGATTTTCAAAGCGCTCAGCTTCGCTTTGGGTTTGGTATTTGTCGAGGTGGGTGACGTAGTCATCGACTTCTTTCGGTATGATGTCGAAGAAGAGGCGCTTGGCTGTTTTTGGCTTCTGATACATGAACAGAGCCAAGCTTTCGGGTGCGGCGTAAGTCAGCCATTGTTCGACGGCGATGCCGTTGCCTTTGGTCTTTGAAATCCGTTGGCCCTTGTCGTCGAGAAAATGTTCGTAGGACAAAGTTTCGGGCGGGGCGACCCCCAAGGCGCGGCAAATTTTCGTCGATTGCTCAACCGAGGAAATCAAATCCTTGCCCGACATTTCGTAGTCGACGCCCAGTGCGATCCAGCGCATGGCCCAATCGACTTTCCATTG
>JANOFD010000164.1:0-5289 GCA_031413455.1 Rhodobiaceae bacterium | reverse complement strand
CATCGGCATGGCGCGGATGACGCGGAACATGTCTTTGGACCCGAGGCGGCGCAGTTTGAGCCCGAGTTTCGCGAGCGGCCATCCTTCGGCCAGCGTAACATGCGGCAGGCGAGGCATCGGGGTGCGATAGGCGGCATCCAGGAATGCCGACGCTTGCGCCATGAAGGCCACGAATTCCGGCCACCGTTCTGCGTCGCGCTTCGAAATGCTGCGGATCGATGCGAGCGTCTGTTCGTCGGAATCCGCCGTCAATCGCAACTGACGGCCGTCCGGCAAAATCGAAATCAACGGCTCGCTGACTGAGACCGGCAATTCCAGATCGAGATCGCTCACAATGTCCGGGCGCAACTGCCCACCTGCCTGTAAGGCATCCACTTGGAAGTCTTTGCCGAAGGACTCGGTCACCGTTTGCCCCCCAGCGATGGTGCGGCGTTCGAGGACCAAGACCTTTTTGCCCGCCTTGGCCAAGTAGTTTGCCGTGACGAGGCCGTTCAGACCGGCGCCGATGACGATGATGTCGACCATTAGCGCCAATCCTTCAGGACTTCTTGTGCCGCCATTTTGCCTGCCGCACCCATGACGCCGCCGCCTGGATGGGCGCCCGCCGCGCCGAAGTAGTAGCCGGGCAATGGTGTGCGGAAGTCGGCCCATTTCGCCGCGGGCCTGAGGAAGAACAGTTGATGCAGCAACAGTTCGCCGTGAAAGATGTTGCCGCCGGTGATGCCGGCGATGCGCTCAATGTCCTTGGGTGTGATGATTTGCTTGCCGACGATGGCGCGGCGGATGTTCGGCGCGTAGCGCTCGATCGTGGAGATCACCGTCTCGCCGAAGGCGTCGCGCTTGGCGTCGTCCCAGCCGCCTTCGATGTCGTAGGGCGCGTATTGCACGAAGCACGACATGACGTGATGCCCCGGCGGCGCCATATCGCGGTCGATCATCGAGGGGATGATGATGTCGATATAGGGGTTCTTGGAAAATTGACCGTACTTCGCCTCATCATAGGCGCGTACGATGTATTCCATGCTCGGGCTGATCGAGATCGCGCCGCGATGCAGGGGGCTTTCGCCCGGCAGGCAGGTGAAGTTCGGCAACTCGCTGAGCGCGATGTTGACCTTGCCGGACGAGCCGCGGACGCGGAAGTTTTTTATTTGCTGTGTGAATTCGTCGGGGAAGTGCTTGCTCTCGACGAACTGCAAGAAGCTGCGCTTCGGGTCGGCCGCCGACAGCACGACCTTGGCACGCAACTCGTCGCCGTTCTCCAAAGCGACGCCGGCAGCGCGCCCGCCTTTGACGATGACCTGCTTCACGGAGGCGCCGGTACGAATTTCAACGCCGAGTGCGCGCGCCGAGCTGGCGATGGCCGCCGTCACACCGCCGGTGCCGTTTTTGGCGAAACCCCAGGCGCGGAATGCGCCGTCGATCTCGCCCATGTAGTGATGCAGCAGCACATAGGCGGTCCCCGGCGAATGGGGGCCCAAGAAGGTGCCAATGATACCGCTCGCCGACTTCGTGCCTTTGAGCGGATCGAACTCGAACCACTCGTTCAGGAGATCGGCCGAGGATTGCGTGACCAGTTTCGCGATCCGGTAGAGTTCCTTCTCGCTCAAGCTTTTGGCGTATTGGCCGAGCTTGAGCAGGCCCATGAGATCGCGCGGCGACATCGACGACGGATCGGGCGGCACGAGGCCGATCACCGGCTTGATCGCTTTTGCCGCGCGCGCCATGACGCGGCTGTACTCGTCGGCGGCCTCCGCATCGCGCGGCGAGTGGCGATAGATCTCGCGGCGGGTCTGATCGTGATCGCCCCATTGCGCAAGGTAGTCGCCGTTGTCCATCGGCGTCACGGTGCTGGGCAGCGGCAGGATTTTAAGCCCGTGCCGCGGCAGTTCGAGGTCGCGGATAATTTCCGGGCGCAGCAGGCTCACGACGTAGGAAAATTCGGTGAAGCGATAGCCGGGGAAAATTTCCTCGGTCACCGCCGCGCCCCCGACCATGTCGCGACGCTCCAGCACCACCACCTTCTTGCCGGCACGCGCCAGATAAGCGCCCGCGATCAGGCCGTTGTGGCCCGCGCCGATCACGATCGCATCGTATTGGTTCACTGACATGCGGGACCTGAAAGGGAGTACGGGAGTAGGGGAATAGGGCAGTAGGGAATTATCATGTTGCACTCAGCTTTCTTATCAGCAGTCTGAGAAGCTTGCCCACGCTTTCGCATTGTTCAAGCAGGTCCTTGACCTGTTCATCGTCGGCGATCCCTGCACGGTTCGATATGATGAGATGCGTCTCCAATTCCTTCAATGAGCCTTGCGAGATGCGCAGGAAATGAACATACGAGCCACGGGCCTCTCTTCCGTTGCCCTCAGCAATGTTTGCCGGGACTGACACTGCGGCACGACGTGCTTGCTGCGTCAAACCGTATAACCCCTCTTTCGGCCAGGATCGCGTAACTCTGTAAATCGCCGTGGCAAGGTCGATTGCCTGCTGCCAGACAATCAAATCTCGGTAGGACTTAACCTCGCTCATCCCACTCCCCTACTCGCCTATTCCCTTACTCCCCTACTTATCACTTCTTCTTCCACGCGGGTTCGTAGAACGGCAACTTGACCACCCTGGCCGGAGCTTGGCGCCGGTGATGTTCCACCGTCACTTCCATGGTGAGCGCGGTTCCCGGTTCGTAGTACGGACGCTGCAGGTGCACCAGCGCGATATATTTTTTGAGCACCGGCGACCAGGTGCTGGTCGACGCGTAACCGACTTGTTTGCCCTGATGCATGACAGGCAAACTCCCGCGCACGGCCATGCCCGGTATCTGCGGCGGCATACCGACATCGGCGAACAGGCGCTCGAGGCCCACCCAATCGATTTCCAGGCCGACAAGTTTCCACGCCGGGCCGTCGCGCTTTTCGCGTTCGAGCGCGCGCCGACCGACGAAGTAGCCCTTCTTGTCGAGGTTGACCGCCCAATCCAGACCCATCTCGAACGGCGTCGACTTTTGCCCGTCGATCCAGGCGTGGTTCGACGCCGTATAGTCGACGTCAAGCATGAAGAGACCCGCCTCCACGCGCGCCATGTCCATAGCAAGTATACCGCAAGGCGCAATGCCGTAGTCGTCGCCAGCCGTCATCAACGCATCCCAAACGGGTAAGGCTTGCCCGGCATCCATCCAGATTTCGTAGCCCAGGTCACCAGTGTAGCCGGTGCGCGACACGCTGACCGGCACGTTGCCGATGCTATTGTGCATCATGCGGAAGTATTTGAGCTTGTCGACCGGGTCCGCGCAGCAGCGATTGAGGATGGCGCGTGACTTTGGGCCTTGCAAACTCAAGGCCGCCATTTGGTCGCTGACTTCGCTGACGCGCACGTCCATGCCGACAGCATTCATCGACAACCAGCGCAGCGACGGCTCCGCGGACGTCATGCGAAAGCGCTGTTCGTCCAGCCGCGTCACCGTGCCGTCGTCGAGCAGCCTGCCGTCGTCGTCGCACCAACCGGTGTAGTAAACTTGGCCTATTGCCAGCTTGAAGATGTCACGGGTGGTCACCCGATGGAGCAGACGCGCAGCATCCGGCCCCTCGATGACATATTTCATCAGTGGCGAGACGTCGATCAGCGCCGCGGAGTCGCGGATCGCCCAATATTCGCGATCAAGCGACAGGTCGTAGGAGCCGACCACGATGTGACCCGCCCAGCGCCGCCAATTCTGCGCCACGCTAAGCCGCGAGGTGCGCTCGTGAAAAGGCGTGCGTTTGAGTTGAAGCAGATCAAGCATGCAAAAGCCACCACCCGCGAGACCATGATGAGTCTCGCCCGACAATGGCAAATTTAGCCGCTCACACGCAAGCTCAACAACTTCAACGCGAAGGCGGTGCTGGATTTTCTTTGGTTGCGATCCGATCCAGGTACTTCAAAAACGCATCGATCTCCGCACTTGTCAGTTTCATCGGCGGCACACGCGCTTCCGCCTTGTCGTGCTCCACAATGATGCCTGTGAGCAACGCATCCCGCAATTGGCTGCGCGACCAGCGCCGCCCCAAATTCCGGAATGACTGTGCGCCCGGATAGGGGCTTGTGCCGGTACGCCCAACGGCATGGCACTGCGCACAGCGCGTCTCAACCAGGGCCTGCCCGGCATCGGTCGTCTGAATGGAGCGCAAGTAAGCAACCAGAGCTCCTGCCGCCTCCGGCTTGAACTGAAAACTTGGCATCGGCGTGTGCGCAATCCGAATACCTTCGGCGAGTTCCATTTCCAGAATGTCCGCGTTGTACCGGCCCAATAAATTCCGGAACAACGGCGCCCGCCGGTTCGCATTCACGCCTTGGATTCCAATAGCGTGACAAGACGCACAATTCGTCTGGGCAATCTCACGCCCGTCCTCAACCAAAGCGGCATATTCAAGCGTATCGACCTGCGGTGATGCCGTTTCCTGCTGAAGGTCAGCGGCACACGAGGAGACGAAAAACATGAGCAGGAAACCCGCCGCCGGTCCACTTCGCATTGCAAATATCCCTTTGTTCACGTGCCACAGTTAAGCGATACTGCAAAACGCACATTGACCTGCCGCAAAGTTTGTCCGACGCAATTTTGCTAAATGGACGACTCGATTAGTCAAAGCAAGGACCATCCGGCGTGTGGAAGGCAACCATTACCGGCGCGACCGTTGCGATATTGCTGACCGCAATATTCCTCATCGCCTGCGGCAGCCTTGGGAATTCCCCAACAAAAGCCGTCACCGTCAAGCAACCCGAACGCCATGCATTCTATTTGAGCAGCGCCCTGCCCGCCCGCTACCGTGAGCTCCAGAATCCGCTCAAGCGCAACATTGGCAATCTCATCGGCGGCGCGGAACTCTACGACTCACACTGCGCCGCGTGCCATGGAACCCTGGGCATTGGCGACGGCGAGGAAGGCGAAGAACTCACCACAGCACCCGCCGACTTGGTCATAAGCCTCGCCGACAAATCCCATCGCGACAACTTTTTCTATTGGACGATCGCAGAAGGCGGCGCCCAGTTTGACAGCGACATGCCCGCGTTCAGCGAAGACCTCAATGAGCGCCAAATCTGGAAAATCGTGGTATTTCTCCGTGCCGCGTTCGACGACAGCATCGAAGATCCTACGACCCAACCGTGAATCTCGGGCACCTAGTCAATCAACTTCCGCGACAGATACGTAAACTCCAGCGCCACGCGTTTGGCACGCGCTCTTTGGTCCGCAGCCGCAGCGTGACCGCCGTCGATGTTTTCGTAGTAGAGGAACGGAAACTTCATCTGCTCCATCTTCGCTGC
>JANOFD010000163.1:0-5561 GCA_031413455.1 Rhodobiaceae bacterium | reverse complement strand
GCTCCAACCCATCTCGCCCTCCAAAAAAAGCAGAAAGGCGCTTGAATCACAAATCAGTCTGAATTCAAATCAATTGTGTGAATGCCGTAGCCCAGAGGGAGGAGCGCTACAAAAAATAGTGAAAAGCCCTTCGCCCGCTTGCGGGAGAAGGTGGATCGCCCCGCAACTTCGTGGGCCGAGACGGATGAGGGACTTTCACTGACTACGCCGAGTCAGTCCGTTCTTTTCCAGGCGCCAGAGTAAAGCGTCCATGCGGTCCTGGCCGAAGAAGGGTTCGCCTTTGAAGGCGAATGTGGGCACGCCCCAGTGGCCTGATTTACGGTGGGCTTCTTCGTTGGCGACGATGATTGATTCAAAATGGTCAGGATCTTTTTCGATGGCGGCGTCGAGCGTGTTGAGGTCAACGCCCGCGCGGGCGGCGGCTTCGGCGAGATGATTTCCTTCGTGCCAGTTCTGGACACGGCCGCTGTAAAGTGTAGATGAAACCTCATAAATAAACGCGAGGCCGTGTCCGCGCTCAGCGGCTGCAGCACCCAAGCGGGTGAGCCTGTGAATGTGGGGCTGGGTTTTTGAAACTTCACCTGTGGCGAGGTCCATGACAATGGGATCGGGGCGCGGCCACATAAATGGTGTGTTGTGGCGCCCTGCTTCGCGCATCACGTCTTTGACAAGATAGGGCAACCACATTGGATTGGCATTCTTGAACCAACCGTCCAGGCGAATCGCTATCGGATAGACCGGACGAATGTTGAACTTCAGCTGCCACTGGCGCTCAAGTGCAATCATTTTTGGAGTCGCCAAATAGGAGTATGGCGAGCGGAAAGACCAAAAGACATCGACTTCGAGATTCATACCCTCACCTCGTATTCCCCGCATTCGCGAATCTGGCATTGCGCGCAATGGGATTTCTTAGTTAAGCGAAAAAGCGTGCGACTACAAATTGCAATAGGTTCAACCCGGAGTGTTTATGATCACCGTCAGGTGCCAGTTGTGCGTGCGCGCGTTGAAGTTGGTCCAGTTCAAGTGATGTGTACGCAATTAGGTGTAACACCTAGACTTCATCAAGATTTTGTCCTCTGTAGCGCTTGACTCATGTTTGATGTCTGTCGCTCAATAGTTACGAGTTAGGTAGGGGACACATGCAATTGCATCGCGCCGCACAGCATAAGAACAGTTCGAAACCGGGCCATCGCCCTTCGAGCTTCCTGAGACGCTCATTGATCGCAGCACTCAGCCTGTGCTCGGCGGCAGCGTTCTTTCCCGCACAGGCCGATGTTGCGGAATGCGAGCGGGCCTATCAGCTGGGACGCAAGGATGAAGCCATTCGCCTGTGCCGCCTCGCGGCCTGGCAGGACAACGATTTCTTCGCGCAAGTGAAACTCGGGGACATATACTCGGCCAAGCGCGAAGACGACAAAGGCTATTACGATCCGGTTGAAGCCTTCGTCTGGTATTTTCTCGCCGGGCGCAATTCAGGCATCTTCGATCATTTTCATCTGGACCCCGCAGCCGATGCGGTGGTGACACGGCTGGCGAATGCCGACGCCGATGCCAAAGCGATCTATCGCAATCTGCTGCAAGACGAGCGGATCGATGTGCGCAACCGGGTGACCTATATCGAAGCTTGCCGGGGCGGCGATGGTTTCATTCTGCTGGGTCAGATGCAGGATCCGTTCATTGCGCAACGCCATCAAGGTACGAGCGGGCCGCTGGTTGGCATCAACAATGAACCCTATTTTGTCCGCCAGTTTCGCCGAACGGGGGCTGGCCCCACACGTCCAACGCCTGCGAGCTCGCCTTATTCACCGGCACCGGGTGGACCGGGTGCGCCGGGCGGCTATCCTGGCTCTACGGGGACAGGCGCGCGTTTTGGCGTCGACTTCTGGGGCAGCAAGCTGTGCGCCAGCAGCGATTGGTTGGGCTGGATGACGCTGGGCACCTGTTCGAGATACAGCTCCGGCGGCGACAATGCTTCGACCTTGTTTGCCACGAGCGTGATCGAGGCAATGGTGTTTTATCAACTCGCGGACCGAGCAGGGCATCCCATCGCCAAAGTGTATATCGAGGCCTTGAAGAATTGGCCGGGCGACTACGGCAGCAGCGATCAGAAACCGCAAGCGGCCGATATTCTGGCGAAGGCAAAAGCGCAACGCTGGTTGGCGCCGTTTGAGTTCTATGCTGCTGAAACCCGGTATCGCGGCGAGACGCCTTCGGGCCTCGTGCATAGCGACGAGTGCTCGATCAATTCGAAGCGGGCTCAGGCGCTGGCCATGGGCGAGCGCCTCATTCCGCATCAGATCCGCCGCGACATGTTGCGGTTTCTGGGTCTGTTGCGCGGTGAAGGTGCGCAAGAGTTTTCGCGCGCGATCCTGAAGTATCAGGATTTTCTGGGCGAACCGCAGACCGGGCACCTGACGCCGGTGCAGTTGACGCGTCTGATGCAGATCGGTGCGGTGCGCGGTTATGCGCGGGCGCAGCGGGGACTTGGCATTATGTATGTCAAAGGTGTGGGCGTGGTCAGCGATTTCGTGCGGGCCGAGAAGTGGCTGCTGGCAGCCGCAGCACAAGGCGACGGCGAAGCGATGTACGCGCTGGCCGAGCTTTATACGCAAGGCGCGGATGGTGTCGAGAAGTCGGAAGATCGCGCGGTGCGCTATCGTCAAGGGTCGGCTGCTGCCGGATTTGAACCGGCACGCGGCGAGTTCCTGCGCATTCTGGAAACTGCACCCAATCATGGCGACGAATGCCGTACACGCCGGTGCAAGCGTGAACGGGAGCGTGCGGTGCAGGACAATTCCGGTGCCACTCAATAGCGTAAACGCTGGGACGATTGAGGCTTGAGGATGAGGGACATGAAGCTGAAAATTAGCGTGGTGGTTGGCGCTGTGACGGCAATGGCGGCGCTGGGCGGGTTCTTTCTGCTGGGTGCTAACGTGCCGCCGGCTTCGGCCTATAGCGGCTCGCAGGCGGAAGCGCAGATGGACCGCTCGGACCCCTATAGTTTTCCCAACATCGATTTTTGCTGCAAAGAACAGAAGCACAAGAAGAAGTGGCGCAAGCGTCCGGGATACGGCGACAGAGACAGAGACAGAGACAGAGACAGAGACAGAGACTACGAAGGCAGAGAAACCGTCCGGGTGAGCTGCGGGGCGCCGCGGTCGCGCTCCTATTCTTCGATTTCGGAGGGTTTGGCGCATCTGAAGGAAGGCGGGCGGATATTGGTTGATGCCGATGCGCCTTGCGACGTTTCGGGCTTGCTGATCGACCAAGGCGTGTTGATCGAGACGGACTATGAAAGTTATGGGCGTCCGGCGGTTTTGCGTGGCAGCGCCTGCATGAACGTGGCCCCGCATTATGCGAGTTCGGTGGTGTCGTTCCGTAATATCGAGATCGAAGCTTGTGTGGTGCTGCAATATGGGCAACTGAACTACAACGAAGTGAACCAGTCGTCGTATGGTCCGGGCGACGGCATCCGCATGGATGGCGGCACGTTTGCGGCGACCGATTCGACGGTGCGGGCGCGGGGGACGGCGATCAACGCGGCGCGCGGCGTGATGGTGTCCCTGACCCGTGGCGGCTTTGCCAGCGCTGCGCGGGCGGAGGAAACCATACTCATGAATGCCGATGGTGCCAATTTCCAGAATACGGTCATCAAAGGCGGCGTTGTTGGCATTCGTCTGAGCCTGCAGGGCCGCTATCCGGTTAGCCTGACCGGCGTTCAGGTGATGCGCGGCGATTTGAGCGAAATCATGCAAGTAGGTCCAGGGAAAGGCGGAATTGTTGTCGGTGGAACATCGACTGGCGACGGTTTGCCGTCGCTGCCCAGCATGCCCAGCGCGGCGTTGACGATCGATGGCGGTTCGGTTTCTGGTTATGCGGACGGCATTGTTTTGGGCCCGAGCACGCGCAGCACGGTGCGGGGTGTGGCTATTGTCCATCCGCGGCGCGGGATTGTTGCGAACTATGGTGCGGCCGTCGATCTCAGTGGCAACACCATTTCTCACAGCAAGCATGCGGGGATCGACCTCGAAGCCGGTGTCATAGGCCAGGCGCGCAACAACAACATCCAATGTGATAAGGGTGAGTGCGTTTGCTATGGTGGCGAATGCACGTCGCGCTCGGACAAGGTGTTTAACGCCCTGTTTCAGATGTCCGGGACACGGTGCGACGACTAGGGTTGTGGGCCAGGGCATGGTAAGTTTGATTATGGCAAAAGACGAACACAGGCTGATGAGCACGCCGGTCTCGGTGAATGACGGGCTGAAGCGCGCCGATGGCAAGACGTGGGCGGTTCTGGGTGGTGCGGCGGTCGCTGCCATTGTGATTGTTGCGGTGGTGGCACTGTTTGTGCCCAAGCCCGAGGTCAAATGGCCGGATTCGCCGAAAGCGGCGCCGGCCGAACCCAGAACCTATGACGTCGTACCGCCGCAACCGGCACCCAGGCAGATGAACATGCGCGCACTCAAAGTTTTGGGGACATCATGACAAAACGGCTTATCGAGTATGCGTTGGTGGTGCTGGTGGCGATCATTGTGGCGATGGGATTGATCCTGTTGTTCTTTCCGCGCTCGCAGGGTTGCGAGAATTGCCCGGCGATTTCGCTGCCGCAGGAGCGGGCAAATTGCGACAAGCAGTTCTTTGGCTCCAGCGTCCGGGCGCGCAGCCTGAACCCTGGCCAGGAACATGAATATCTGGTGTCGTTCGTCGAGAACCCGAATGACCCGAATGCTGCGGGCGGGTACTCCAATCCCACGGGCGGGTACAGCAGCGTGCCTGCGCCCAGTTCGTCTGCGCCGCCGGTACGTGAGCCCGGGTTTTTGATGGTGCGGGCGCAGCCACAGCTGGGCTACGACTATTCCGGCGGCACCACCAGCACCTCATTTGATATTTCCAACACTCCAGTTGGTCAGCCGTGGACGGGTGTGTCGGTGACGGTGGCGCGCTATGCGACGCAGCTGCGCAACGATGAGATTTGCGCGCAAACCGAAGTGCGCTTTCGCGAGGGGCGCTATGAGAGTTTTTGCTCGATACCCCTGAAATTCAGCGAAGACGACGGCGGTATGCATTCCTACCGCTACTTCGTGCGCAACGACAGCGGCACGCCGGCGGAGTATTGCATGGTCAGCAATTGCGACTGGTCAACACCCCTTGGTGGCGGATCGACGTGCAAGGTCGAACAGACGGCGCAGTAGGTTGGCACTGTTGCAGGGGAATCCGCCGCGCGCGAGTGCGTGGCCTCAGAGTTTCTTGCGGATAATCACCGGCAGGCTTTCATAGCCCTTCACGAATGTCGAATAGACGCGCTTGGGTGGGCCCACGACTTCGATGTTGGGGAAGCGTTTCAGGATTTCTTCCCAGATGATGGTCAATTGCAACTCGGCTAGGCGGTTGCCGACGCAGCGGTGGATGCCGAAGCCGAAGGACAGATGCTGGCGATGGCGCTCGCGGTCGATGATGTAGGCGTTGGGGTTGTCGTTAAACTATTAGTCGCGATTGCCCTAGACGTACCACATGTTGATTTTGTCGCCCTTGCGGTTCTGCTTGCCCTTGAACTCGATGTC
>JANOFD010000162.1:0-1362 GCA_031413455.1 Rhodobiaceae bacterium | reverse complement strand
GGCTGTTCGTACTGCCAACAGAACGAATATGACTCTCGAAGAAGATTCCGGGCGCGTAGCGCCCAAGACGCGGCCGGCAACAAACATGGAACCGGACCATGCGACCCTTACTTACTCTTCGTGCCCTTCGTGTCCTTCGTGGTTCAACTCACTACCGCGGCATCGCGCGGGCAATGATCGCGCCGACATCGATCTGCGCTTCGAACGCGCCGTAGGTGCGCCAGGGGGCGTCGCCCAGCCTTGTGGCGATAAAGCCGTCGGCTATGGCGGTGGGTGCGTGGCGGGCTAGGAGGCTGGCTTGCAGCGTGAGGGCTAGCGTTTCGACGAGGCGGCGGGCCCCGGGTTCGGTGACGTTAGCCAGGTTTTGTTTGGCGGTGTCGATGGCTTTGTCGAGGATGGTGTAGGCACCGCGGGCCTTGTCGAGTTCGGCGAAAAGGGCGTCTGCTGTTTCCGGTTCCCGGGTGAGCGCGCGTAACACGTCGAGGCAGATGACGTTGCCGGAGCCTTCCCAGATCGAGTTCAGCGGCGATTGCCGGAACAGACGCGGCAGGACGGATTCTTCGACGTAGCCCGCGCCGCCGTGGCATTCCATTGCTTCGTAGACGAAGTTCACGACGCGCTTGTTGAGCCAGTATTTGCCGATGGGCGTGGCGAGGCGCGAGAACAGGGCGGCACTCTTGCCGTCGTCGAAGGAACGGGCGATGCGGAAGGCGAGTGCCGTTGCCGCTTCGCTTTCGAGCGCCAGGTCGGCGAGGACGCGGGCCATCAGCGGCTGGTCGATCAGCTTCTTCTGGAACGCGGTGCGATGGGTGGTGTGCCACATGGCTTGCGCGAGGGCCTGGCGCATGTACGCGGCGGGCGCAATCGTGCAGTCGAGGCGGGTGTGGTGGACCATCTCGATGATCGTCTTGACGCCTCGGCCCTCTTCGCCGACCTGTTGCGCATAGGCGCCGTGATATTCGATTTCGGAGGATGCGTTGGCGCGGTCGCCGAGCTTGTCCTTGAGGCGCATGATGTGCATGGCGTTGCGTTCGCCATCGGGCATCCAGCGCGGGACGAGGAAACAGGTCAGGCCCTTATCGGTGTAGGCGAGCGTGAGGAACGCGTCGCACATGGGCGCCGAACAGAACCATTTGTGGCCGGTGAGGGTGAAGGCGTCCCCCGATTTCTCGGCGCGGGTGGTGTTGGCGCGCACGTCGGAGCCGCCCTGCTTTTCCGTCATCGCCATGCCGATGGTCACGCCGCGTTTGGCCGAGGCCGGTTGCGAGGAGGCGTCGTAGCGGCCGCCTGTGATGCGCGGTTCCCATTCGCGGGCGAGGTCGGGCTGGTGGCGCAACGCGGGCAGTGCTGCATAGGTCATCG
>JANOFD010000161.1:0-13831 GCA_031413455.1 Rhodobiaceae bacterium | reverse complement strand
GCACAGTTCGAGCATCTATTTGGATTGAGCGATGATAACCTCAAAGCCTTCAACGCCAAGCGTTACATCGCCGGCAGCAAGCTTGGATTCCCGTGTCGCCTCACCCTGGAAGACGCTGACCCCGGGGAGACCCTGTTGCTGGCCCCCTATCGCCATCAAACATCGCGCACAGCCTATGCTTCCGAAGGTCCGATCTTCATTCGCGAGCATCATGCGCGGCCCGCAGAATATATCAACGAAATCCCCGAACAAATCCGCTCGCGCCTGATCTCGCTGCGCGCCTATGACGGTGACGGGATGATGATCGACGCAGATGTCGTCGATGGAACCCTTGTGCAGCCTCTCATCAAGCGCTTTCTCACAGACGAACGGACAAGCTACCTTCACGCCCACTTCGCACGACGCGGTTGCTATGCCGCGCTGATCGAACGCGCGTAAGCGCTAGGCGAAGTTCTTCTCCATCCACGACCCGCCGAACGCGACGAATGCGGTTGCGTCGATCAACTCGCTCTCCGCTCGACCGACGGCGCCCTGACGCGCCCCGCCCGCAGCCAGATAGGCCTTTGTGATAAGTCCGAAATAGTCCTCGCCCTGCCAGTCCACGATCCCTTTGGAATCATCAAGGCACTCGATCCAAACGTGCTGCGGCCCGACTTCGGCCGTCACGACATAGTCCCATCGTGTGCGCCGCTTCACAGGCACGCGCGCAAGATATTCCGCGTAGTGAAGAACTGTCACTGTCTCGGGATCAGCGCCAAGCCTCAACACCTTGCCGCCCGCGTCGCACAGCCTCTGCAGCGGCGAACCCGGACCGTAATAGTCGTTCCATGGTTGATCGCGCAGAAGCGCCACCGCACGCCGGCCGCGCGCAGCAAAACGCCCGCTCGGATTGTCGCTCAACAGCGTGCCGGGCGCCTGGCGAAACACCTCGGCGAACCATCCGACCTCGGGCAACACGGCCGCAATGCGCGCATCGAACGGCGGCGTGCCTGCAAGCAGCCGCGCGCGTTCCTCGACAGGTTTCGAATTGACCCAATCGTGCGAATAGTCGCTGCCCAGAATCATCATCAGCGTGCCGTCCGCCCCAACGGCCGCTTCCAGCGCACCAAGCAACAACTCCGGCCCACCCGCGCCAACCTGGCTGCGCGCGAGTCCGATCTTGCGCAGCGAGACATGCACCATCACCACATCGCCGCCGCGAACGCCCAGCGCCGCCAAATCGCGTTGCAAGCTTGCCTGATCGATCACACTCGTCGCTACTCCGCCGCTTCCTTCGCAAGCAACACCTTCTTGCGCTTCACTCCGAACGCATAGCCACCGACACCGCCGTCGCTCGCCACCACACGGTGGCAGGGAATAGCGACCGCGATCTTGTTGGCGCCACACGCTTGCGCCACCGCGCGTTGTGCAGTCGGCTTGCCGATCGACTTTGCGATTTCGGAATAGCTGCGCGTGCTCCCCGCAGGAATTTTACGTAGCGCCTGCCAGACGCGCTCCTGAAACACCGTCCCGCGAATGTCGAGTGGCAGGTCGAGTGCCGCCGATGGTTCTTCAACCAGAGCAACGACACGCGCAAGCGCGCCGGCGAGCTCGGTCGGCGCATCGCGCAACAGGGCCTTTTGAAACCGCGATTGCACCGCCTCGCGCGCGGCCTTCGCACTGTCCCCGAAAGCCAGCGCACACAAACCCCGTTCGCTCATAGCAATGCCGACGAACCCCAGCGTGCAGCGCGCCACACCCACCTGCAAAACCAACGCCGCACCGCCCGCCTTCACATCGCCTGGCCTCGCCCCCAACCGGCGGCTGGCCTCGTAAGCACGGCTCGATGAATTGAACCCGGAATCGTAAAGCGCCGCCGTCACCGCTTCGCCCTTCTTCAACCGCTCACGAAACATTTCGACCCGTTTGGCCAGCGCGTATTGCTTCGGCGACAAGCCAGTCGCCAGCTTGAACAGCCGATGAAACCGCCCTTCACTAAAACCGGCAGAGCGCGCCAAGTCACCAACACTCGGAATGGTTTCGTCGCGCTCCAGCCTCCGGCACGCCTTCGTCACCATCGCGGCAATGCGCACCCCTTGCGGCGGCTCATCCGGCTTGCAACGCAGACAAGCGCGATAGCCTGCCGCCCGCGCCATCGCTGTGTCGTTGAAGAACTCAATGTTCTCGCGCTTCGGCGGCCGCGCCGGACACGTCGTCCGGCAATAAATTCCGGTGGTTTTCACAGCAATAACAAACAGACCATCAGCCCGCGCATCGCGCGCCTCAAACGCCCGATAGCGCTCCGCTTCGCTGTCATAGGATTGGGTTGCCGCCACGCTCTGTCTATCCAACTGCAACATTTCAGGACCTCAATCTTGATGCTCCTAAATGCCGGTAAGCACCAGCACTTGCACCCCGTATCCTGACATGAAATCAATCAACCCACTTCGTTGAGTTCAGCTGCAATAGCCTCAAGCCGGCTCAGATCCGCTTGCCGCCTCCTGTGATAAATCAAAGATCCGGCAAGCGAAAGCCCAAGCCATAATTGAGTGACTGCGATGTACGCCCCGTGTACAGGCCTGGATTCTGGGCCATACGAATGTGCAAAAAGCACAACCGCTGCGAAGAACAGCCCCAGGCACACGACCCACATCACGGCCAGTGACAGCCTGACGCCGATGCGCGCCCGCCGCACCGCGAGTCCAACGGAATGCCGAATGGAATCGCTGTTGTGAACCACACTGACTTGCCGGGCCCAGAATGAGAGCCCACCGGCCCCAAGCGACAGCGCAATGGCCGCAAGCCCGATGATGACGTCATCATAACCGCCGCGACTGAGCAGCCACACCCCTGCACCGATTCCGACGAGGGTCAGCACCACATCGCCGACGATAAAAACAAGCGACAGCCATCGCCATCGCGCCATGCGCTCAAGTTCGACCGCGGCCGGCGCCGCCTTTGCCGGCAGGCTTTGCCACATTCGTTGCAGGTCATCCCATTCAGTGTTGCTTTTCATGACCATCCCTTCAACTTTTCCTGCAGAGCCGCCTTCGCGCGGTGCAGCCGCACCGACGCCGATGACACGCTGATGCCCAGCACCTCCGCCACGTCCTCAGGTGAAAATCCTTCCAGCGCCAGCGTCACTACCAATTTCAAACTCACCGGCAGATCTCTCACTGCAACTTCAAGTTTCGCACGCAAATCGGCCTCTCTCACTTGCTCTTCCGGTGACGCCATCGACGATTGAACTTCATCGCTGAGCGCCGTTGACCTCGGCGCCCGTGCTTCCCGGGCGACATGAGAGATCGCCCTGTTATGGGCAATGCGCGCCACAAATGTCCGCTGGTTCGCCTCGCCGCGAAACTTCGGCAACGCCATCCACACCGCCAAGTAAACGTCCTGGACCAATTCCTCTGCGCGCGCGGCGTTGGCTTCGTATGAGCGCGCGATGCGCCGGATCAAGGCGCCATGAGCCCTGACAATCTCGTCGAAACCGCTTTCGCCTTTCATGCTTGCGATAACACACCCTCACTGCGCAACCGGTAAGCGCAAAGAGCAAGCAGCCCTGCCGTCACCAGCAATTCAACGCCAGCCAAGACAGGAAACGGCGCAACCGGCGTTGTGGAATTCAACAGCGGCACCGCCAGCGCGTTCAGTTCCCACGCCAAAGGATAGTACCCTGCTTGAGCAAGATTTTCACCGGTCACGGTAAATCCCGCGACAACGGGCGCAAACGACATCAGCGTCAAATAGCTCTGCGCATCTTTGAAGCTCTTCGACCATAAGCCCACCGCAAGCTGCAGCGCCACAATCATCAACGTCAATGGCACCAGCATCACACTGGCCCGGATGATGGCCTCAACGCCTGTCTCAAGCCTGATGCCCAATTCGGCAAGCGCGGAATACTCCAACAGCGTGAGACCTGCGGCCACGCAAAGCGTGACACCGAATACGGACACCACCGATACCGCCAGCCATTTGCCAACGGCAATTCCAAACGCGCTGACCGGATGGGCGAGTAATGGCTCCAAAGAGCGCCGTTCGCGTTCGCCCGCCGTCATGTCCGCAGACGCCGCGAGGCTGACGAAAAATGGCGCACACACAAAAAAGATGATCAGCATCCGTGCAATCGCATCCGCTTGACGCGAAACCGCATTGGTGCTGTGCGTGTCGATTGACAGCGGCGAAGTCACCGACGGCGACACGCCACGCGCCAGCAAGCGTTGCGCACCCAGCGTGCCTGCAAATCTCTGCAGCTCAGACTCCAGCCGCCGGACGGAAGCGCCCATAACCGTCAGGTCGGCCTGAATATCGATGGCCGCCGTTCGCCCGTCGCCGAGCCGCGCCTCGAAATCGTCCGCAACGATCATGCAGATTTTCGCATTCGCATCGAGTGTGAACCCGCGAGCCGCCAGGTGCTCAACCAGAATTTGCGGCTGGCTGCCCGAGCAAAAAGAATACGATACCGATGCCGCTTCGCGCGATTGCCCAGCTACAACACTGACCGCAAACAACGCCAGCACCGGTCCCGCGAGAGCGTAGAGAATGCCGGAGAAAAACGAACGCCGGTCCCGCAGCAGGTCGACCAGTTCTTTCAGGAATATGGCGACGATTTTCATGCCGCCCGCCTTTCGCTTGCTCTCGAGACAAGGAAAACAAAGGCCTCTTCCAGGTTGTTCTTCCCCGATAACGCCACGATCTCGCTGGGCGTACCCTCCGCCAGCACCCGGCCCTGGTCGATGACAACAATGCGATCCGACAGCTCCGCCACTTCCGCCATCACATGACTGGACATCAGGATGCACACACCTTCATCACGCAATCGCTTCAGAAGCTCGCGCAGCAGGCGCACCGAGAAAATATCGAGCCCGCGCGCCGGCTCGTCGAGAATGAGATTGCGCGGCTGATGGACAATCGCGCGCGCAAGCGCCGTCTTCATGCGCTGACCGTGACTGAACCCGGCGGCAAATCTGTGACGGATATCCTCAATCCCCAGCGCGGCAATCGCCTTGTCTACCGCATTTGCCAATTTCAATCCCGACAGCCCATGCAATTGCCCGGCATAGCGTATGTGTTCATTCACTGTGAGACGCGGGTAAAGTCCAAATTCGTCATGCAGCACCCCAATGCGCGACATCGCCCGCAACCGCTGCCTCCGCACGTCGATAGCGTGAACCGAAACCTCGCCACCGCCGGGGACGATCAGGCCTGCAATCATGCGCATCGTCGTCGTTTTGCCGGAGCCATTCCCACCCAACAACGTGGTTATCTGCTTGTCATGCGCCGCAAACGTCATTCCATCGACCGCCTTCACCGCGCCAAAATGTTTCCGCACTTCGCTGACTTTGATCATGAAGGCTCCCTTAAATATTTGGCGTGGTAAGAAAGCGGGGTTTGGGCGACCGCTTCAGGCAACCATGATCGCGCCCGCCCGCGCGAGAATCATTCAGAAATTCGGCAATGAGCCCCGCAACACAAACCGATGAACTGTTGGTATGAAATCCACCCGGTATCACCACATGAACACCGCGCGAAAACTGCCTTAGAGTTTCTTCACCCGACGACGGCGGCGTCACCGGATCATTCTCGCCCGAAATGACCATGGCCGGCACCGCCGTCGAAATCGCTTCGAACATAGGCGCTGGCAATGCTTGGTGCGGCCACACGGAACAGGCGGCACTAAAATACCGGAAATAACTGTCGCGCATAAAGCCAAACGACAATCTTGACGGCTCTGTCTTTTTTGCCCGCACCAGATCCTCGGCGCAGATGATGCTCAACATCGATCCCAGCGCCATGGTTTCAACCGACCATTCCGATGTTGCAGCACCAAGAGCCATCAGCGGCTTCAGGTTCCCCTTCGCGCCTTCGGATATCGCAAAAGGAACCAGCGCCCGCGTGAACCCTGCATAGAGTGCACCTCGCACAAGCCCCGCCACCCCATCGCGGTCCAATACCATTTGCTCGACAAGACCGCTGCGCGCGTCGGCTTCGCGGACAGCGAGTTGCGATTTATCCGCACGACTGAGCAAGTCGTCAAAATTCGCTCTCAAGGCCGGAAATGCAGTGCGGCACGCCGTGTCCGCCGAGCACGCGTCAAACAGACGCTGCAGCGCCCTGTCGCCATCGACAGGCGCACCGATGAATATCGACTCGGTAACCGGGGTCGACGCATCAAGCACGACGGCCCCAACATGCGGGCCGTAAGCCCTCAAATAATGCTGCGCCAACCGCGTTCCGAAAGAACCTCCCCACAGATTGATTCTCGAGTATCCCATTGCCCGGCGAAAGCGCTCGATATCCTCGACAATTTCTCGGGATGAAAAGAACGCCCCCTTGGCCCCAACCTTTCTAGCGCACTCCAACGCATCTCGCTTAATCTGCGCCACAGCATCGGCAGTCGCAGTCAAGCTGAAGTCGCAACTCAACGCACCGGAAAGTCCTGTCCCCCGAATATCGAACAGCACGATATCACGCGTCCGGCGCGCCGGTTTAAACGCAGAATTAAGCCATGGCCCCATGCCTGTCGCCGCCTGCCCTGGCCCGCCGGCCAGAACAAGCAGAGGCGCGCCCGCAGGCTTTGCCGTCGATGCAGAAACGACAACCGCCGAAATGGTAACTTTCTCGCCGTCAGGCCGCGCATAGTCGAGCGGCACCCGCAACGAAATACAACGCGCCGGCGTCTCAAACCCATCGACAAAGCATTGCTTCTGGGAATAGCCTGCCGCCTCTGCGGGAAACAGGATTAAAACAGCGCCAAGTACGGCCAAAAATATACGGAACATCGAGCCCCCGAAATTATCAACAAATGGAATAGTCCGGGGATCTCAAAATTTCTTACAAAGCAAACGAAAAAATCTAAGGCCGGTACCCGGTCGCGCGCGTCCCCGCCAACCGCAACGGCGCGGCCAGACTGGCGAATTCGCACAGTATTTTGCGCGTATCGCGCGGATCGATGATCTCCTCGATGCCGAATTTCTCAGCCGTGCGGAACGGCGAACGCACACGGTTGAGGCGCTGGTCGATGTCGGCCCTAAATTTCACGGGGTCGGTCGAAGCCTCGATATCGCGCCGGTAAGCCGCCTCGATCCCGCCTTCGAGCGGCAGCGATCCCCAATCGCCTGACGGCCACGCATAACGAAACGGCAAGCGGCTGGCGTTCTGCATCGCAGCACCCGCAACCCCGAACGCCTTGCGAACCAGAATCGTGCACCACGGCCCGCGCGCCTGATAGATCGCCGTCATTGCCCGCGCCCCATGCCGGATGGTCGCCGCCTGCTCGGCCTCGAGCCCGATGCGAAACCCCGGAATATCGACGAGGTGCACGACCGGCAAATGAAACGTCTCGGCGAAATCGACAAAGCGCGTGACTTTCAAACTCGACTCCGCCGTCCACGCCCCGCCATAAACATACGGATCGCTAGCCAGCACCGCGACCGGCCAGCCATCGAGCCGCGCCAAACCGCAGATCGACGAGCGCCCATGCTGGCGCCCGATCTCGAAGAACGAACGTATGTCGAATACCGCCTCGACGATCGAGCGCATCTTGTAAACTTGGCGTCGCGAGCGCGGCACGATCTTGATCAGCATCTCCTCGCGCCGGCCGGGATCGTCTTCGCGCGGGCCGCGCGGCGGCAATTCATACACGGACGACGGCAGATAGGAAAGAAATTGCCGCGCCCGCGCAAAACCCTCGGCCTCGCTTTCGACCTCGTCATCGACAGCGCCGTTCTTGGCATGGATGGAAGAACCGCCAAGCTCTTCCTTCGTCAGATCCTCGCCGATTTGCTTGACCACCGGCGGGCCCGCCGTGAACATCTGCGCCGTACCCTTGACGATCATCGAATAATGGCTCGTCACCATGCGCGCCGCACCCAAACCGGCGACACTGCCCAGCGCCAACGCCACGACCGGCACCTCGGACAGATTGGCGACCACATCGTCCCAGGCGGGATTGGCGGGGACATAGGTGAAACCCGACGTCTCGTAAGTCTTCACCGACCCGCCACCGCCGGAGCCATCGATCAAACGGATCATCGGCAAGCGCAACTCGCGCGCCATTTGCTCGGCGACCTCCTGCTTGCGCTTGCCCGCCATATCCGCTGAGCCGCCGCGCACCGTGAAATCGTCACCCGCGACCACAACAGGCCGCCCGTCGATCAACCCGCGCCCGAAGATGAACGGCACCGGCGTAAAACCAATCATCGCGCCGTCCGGCCCATACTCAGCCGAACCCGTAATCGACCCCACCTCGTGAAACGACCCGGCATCGAGCAAACGGTCAACCCGCTCACGCACCGTGAGCTTGCCAAGCGAGCGATGCTTCGCCACGCGTTCCTCGCCACCCATCTCCCTCGCCAGCGCCTGACGCCGGCGCAATTCATCAATGTCGATTTCCCAAGACATCACGCCGCCTTCCGCTTTTCCGGCGTGAACTTGACGCCGATCTTGCGAATTGCGTGCACAAAATTGTTCGGTGCGATGTCGATCTCGCCGGTCCAGTGCATGTCCGGGAAGCGCGTCAGAATTTGCCGGTACACAGCCTCGAGCTGCATGTTGGCCACCCGCTGCCCCAAACACACATGCGGCCCGATGCCAAACGCCATATGGTCCTTCGCATTGGCGCGCGACGCATCGAAGCGGTCGGGATTGGCAAACACCGCCGGATCGCGATTGGCAGCACCATAATACATGATCACCTTTTCACCCTCGGCGATTTTCTGTCCACGAATCTCAGCGTCTTTCGTCGCCGTGCGCCGCATATACATGACGGGCGACACCATCCGGATCGCCTCATCCACCATCTTGGGCAGCAAATCCAGTGACGCCTGCACGCGCGATTTCTCGGCGGCGAACTCGGTAAGCAATTTGATCGTCCCCGAGATCGAATTGCGCGTCGTGTCGTTGCCGGCAAACACGATGAGAAGCCACGACCCGTCGAGAAACTCGTCCGGCAACAGATCGCCGTCAACCTTGGCCAGCGCCAGCGCCGTCAGCAGATCCTCGCGCGGCTCCGCCCGCCGCTTGAGCAACAGCGCCCGCCCATAGTCGAACATCTCCTGCAAGTTGGTCATAAACTCGCCAAAGAACGCCGGATCGATCGACCCCAGATTTTTCTCAGCCACGATATAACCGGCCAACTCCAGAAAATGCATCCAGCGCACCAGCTTCGGCCGGTCGGATTCGGGAATGCCCAGAATTTCCGACAGCGTGAACAGCGGCAGCTCCGCCGACACATGCTCAACCAGATCGCACGCGCCCATCGGCGCAATCGCATCCAGCAACGCCGTGACCTTGCGCTCGACCTTCGCCTTCAGATCGCTCACGTATCTCTGTGTGAAGAACGGCAAATGCTCGCGCCGCAATTCAAAATGGATCGGCGGGTCCATATTGATCATCTGATCAAGCGAGGCCCGGTGCAGCACCGGATGGCGCTGTTCCGGCCGCCCATAAGCCATCAGGATGCCGCCCTTCTGCGATGAAAAAGTCTTGGGATCTAGCGACACCGCCCGCACATCGTCATAGCGCGTCAAGGCCCAGAACCCGCCGCCAAGCTCGGAAGGCTCCGTGCACCAGCACACCGGCGCGTTCTCGCGCATCGTCTTGAAAGCGCCAAACGGCTGCCCACCCGTGAAAGCGGAGTAATGCGTAAGATCAACCGGCGGATCGAAAGCAAACGCGCGCTCAAACTTCGGCTGAGGCGAATATGTCTCAAGGATCTGATCAGCGAGGGGCTTCAGCACGCAAATCTCCAATGCAAAAAACCAGCATCCGCCGCACGAGCGCGCCAGGTCAAGGCAATTGGATTGGCAGGCCCTGCCCAAAAGGCAGCATCGCCTCCGCGCTTACCCCCTGCTTACCCAAGCACAAAGTACGCACCCGCCGCAAAACCCGGCCAGTGCGCAACATATTGATTTTATTGAAAATTTACTGGAGCGGGCGAGGCGATTCGAACGCCCGACCCTAACCTTGGCAAGGTTATGCTCTACCCCTGAGCTACGCCCGCGCTCCGCGTAAGGGCGTGGGTTATGACGTAAAGCCTTGCCCGATGCAACACCCTTGGATTGCGCCAATTACTCAGCCTCAAGCACCGCCAGCCGCTGCAGATAAACCGGCGTTAAACAACTGACCAGCGCGGCCGCACCCTTCAAGCACTTGCCGTCCCGTTCCTTGAGCCAATCCCGTTGCCCCTGCTGAACCGCCGCGCGCGCTTTATCGTCCTCCGCCCATGTCAGCTTGCCCGCATAGGCTTCTCCCACATGGCGGTCGAGCCGTGCCAGATCGCGCGAGCTGCAAATGGCCTGCTCAACCGCGCTACGTGCCAGCTTGCAATCGAACGACGCCGCCGGCGCCCGGACATCCGCTCGCATCGTGTCTTTGATATTCGCTAAAGGAATGCGCACTTCCTGTGGCCCTGCTGCATAGGCTGCAACCTGATACGCATCAAAAGTAATCACAAGTTGGTCCGGCATCAGAACGAAGCTATGGAAATTGCGCGCGATTGGTCCCGCACCACGTTTGATCCAGTCGAGGTCCAGCGTCTCCGCCAAATCCCGCTTCAACTGCGCAATCGAAATTGCGCTGATGCGCGCAATGCCGCGTGGCGTAAAGATTTCTGCCAACTCTGCCTGATAGCCATCCGGCCGCAGGAAATGAAAAGTCTCGGACGAACTGTTGGGATGCGCCCCGCCGCTAAAACTGTAATAGGTAAATGCCAGCGAAAATACCGCATCGTCATTGCGCGCCACCTCGTAGGTGATCTCCGCCCGCCAAGCCGGCGTTTCGCGCGACCCCGGGTCCTTCGCCGCCTCGCTGAATTCGCGGGCAAGCTTGCGCGCCCAAGCTTCAACCACCCGGTCAATCGCGGCCAACCCCGTTCTGGGATACGAAACCTCCAGCGAATAATGCGCCTTGTCTTCCTTGATTTGAAGTTTGACGGTCTTTAAGGGCGCTGCATTGGCGCCCATCGCCGCCACGCCCCAGATAATCGCAGCCGCAATAAAGTTGTGAACCTGCATGACACGTCGAGCCTCATTGGCGGTTGAGTTGACCAAGATCGAGCATGACACAGCCCACACCCCACCGGTCCAGTGTCAAAGTGCTGAAATTTGTCGCAGCCGCAGGCCCCAGCCCACAAAGCTTGGCGCTTTCCGCACCCCTGCTAGACCGGTATAAGCAAATCGCGGCAAGGCGTTATGGGGCGCTTGGCAATCGCCCCTGAACACACCACTTCATCACCAGACAACAATAGGCGCAGCAGACACCATGCAGACCATCATTGGCCAAAAACCCGCCGCCAGCGCGCCATCGCCCGATGGCCTGATCAAAGACACCTCCGAGCGCACCTTTGTGGCAGACGTGATCGAAGCCTCCAAAGACGTGCCCGTGTTGGTGGATTTTTGGGCGCCGTGGTGCGGCCCCTGCAAGCAGCTGACCCCCGTGCTCGAAAAAGTCGTGCGCGAAGCCAAGGGCGCCGTCAAACTCGTAAAAATCAACATCGATGAGAACAAACGCATCGCCGCCCAAATGCGCATTCAGTCGATCCCGGCCGTCTACGCATTTCGCAATGGCCAACCCGTCGATGGCTTTACCGGTGCTTTGAAGGAATCCGACGTCCGCGAATTCATCAAGCGCCTGGGTGCAGATGCGGGCCCCTCACCCGTCGACGAACTTCTGGCCATAGCAGGCGAAGCCGTCACCGCCGGCGATCTGGGCACAGCAGCCCAGGCCTATGCGCAAATCCTGCAAGAAGAACCGCAGCACCCCGTGGCTCTGGCGGGTCTCGCCCGCTGCTATCTGGCCAGTGGCGATATCGAGCGCGCCCAGCAGGCGCTGGCCATGGTGCCACCCGAACATCTGACCCACGAAGCCGTCGTCGCGGTCGCTGCCCAATTGAAGCTGCGCGAACTTGCCCCCAGTGCGAATGATCTGCAGACTCTGCGGGCCAAAGTCCAAAAGGAACCGGCAGATCATCAAGCCCGTTTCGAATTTGCATCGGCGCTCGCCGCAGATGCGCAATCAGAGCTGGCCATTGACGAGTTTCTCGAAATTATCCGACGTGATCGCAACTGGAATGAGGGCGCTGCGCGTCAACAATTGCTGACCTTGTTCGAAGCCATTGGCGCCGCCGACCCCATCGTCAGAAATGGGCGCCGCAAACTTTCAACGCTTTTGTTTTCCTGATGTCGTTACCGCTCAACCTTTTCAACCTGCCCCAGGTCATCCCCCTGTTTCCGCTTGCAGGTGCCCTGCTGCTGCCGCGCGGACGGTTGCCGCTTCATATTTTTGAGCCGCGCTATCTGGCAATGATCGACGACGCACTTCGCCATCAACGGGTGATCGGCATGGTTCAGCCTGCCAACGCCGAGACGCCGCCGGCTCTCTATCCCGTCGGCTGCCTCGGCAAAATAACATCCTGGAATGAGGCCGATGAAGGGCGCTATCTGATCACGCTGACCGGCCTCATCCGCTTTCGCATCGAGTCCGAACTGCCAGCCATGACCCCGTATCGCCAGGTCAACGTCAATTATACATCCTTCGCCGCCGACCTTGACACCATCGCCGACGATTCCTGCGTCGACCGCAAGCGGCTGAGCGCCAGCCTGAAAACTTTTTTCAAGCAGCGTGAAATGGAAAATTTTTGGCCGGCGGTGGAATCAGCGCCCGGCGAGGTCGTGATCAATTCACTCTCGATGATTTGCCCGTTCCAGGTCGCTGAAAAACAGGCTTTGCTCGAAGCGCCCACTTTGGCAGACCGCGCCCATCTGCTGACTGCGCTCGTCGAAATGACAGCCGCAGCACATGGCGGTCCAGCCGGAGCACTGCAATGACCACTGAACAATCACCGGCCGGCGGCGTCGATCCAAAACTGCTTGAACTCCTGGTCTGCCCACAGACGAAAGGGCCATTGCGCTACGACGCCGCCAAACAGGAACTCATTTCCCCCAACGCACGTCTCGCCTACCCGATCCGCGACGGTGTCCCCATCATGCTGCCAGACGAAGCCCGCGAACTTGCCGACGACGAGCTAAAGCCGTGAGCCCCGCCGCCAACTGGCCCACAACCATTCGCTACAAAAGCACCGTCCGGATTTTGACGGTAACCTTTGACGGCAAAACAGAATTCGATCTGCCCGCCGAATATCTGCGCGTCGAAAGTCCAAGCGCTGAAGTTCAAGGGCACGGCGCCAGCACCAAAGTCACGGTCGCAGGCAAAAAAAATGTCGGTATCAGCGCCATCAAGGAAGTCGGCCGCTACGCCGTTCGCCTCGTCTTTGACGATGGCCACGACACCGGCCTGTTCTCGTGGGAATATCTCTTTCAATTGGGTGCAGAACAGACCAAACGCTGGTTCGAATACGAACAGCGCCTGAAAGCCAAAGGCCTGACCCGCGAGGCGTAATCCGAATGTTGCCTGAAGTTCCATTTCCGGGATTCTGGTATTTTATCGCCCTCGCCATCGCGATGATCGCCTGGCGCATTTGGGGCGAGCGCGTGACCACAGCCCTGCGCCGTTTCGATCAACGCCGCCGCGACGCCGACCTGCAGGCGCTCTATGATCGCACGAACCCCAACTCGCATTTTCGCCAGTCCGTCGAGCAACTCAACGACGACACGCCTGCCGTTGAACCAACGCGGCCCAATGGGCAAGCCGCGTGGAACGGTACCATCTTCGCCTCGCGCGAAGAGGCCGACGCCGCCCGCTGGCGCCACGTGCTCAGCCAGGCCCGCGATTTCTACCAGGACCTTGACCGCTCATACGGCAATCGCATTTCGGGCCGCAAATCAAAGGACACAATCGGCAAGGATGATGTCTGATCAGACCGCTTCGCCGCGCATCAACCGCGGAACTT
>JANOFD010000160.1:0-1359 GCA_031413455.1 Rhodobiaceae bacterium | reverse complement strand
CACGTTGGGTCTTGATCCGATGGAAGTGCTGGTGTTGCCGCGGGTGATCGCGCTGATCATCATGGTTCCCATACTGGGCTTCATTGCGGCGATGATGGGGTTGATGGGTGGCGGGCTTGTGGTGTGGCTTGACCTGGGCATGTCGCCGCAAATGTATATCGAGCGGCTTTACAGTGCGGCGGATTTTTGGGATGGCGCTGTTGCCTTCATCAAGGCTCCGGTTTTTGGCCTGATGATCGCGATGATCGGCTGCTATGAAGGGCTGAAAGTTGAAGGCAGTGCCGAGTCCGTCGGGCAACGGACGACGGCGTCGGTGGTCGAAAGCATTTTCACCGTCATCGTTATCGACGCGGTTTTTTCGATCCTGTTCGTCAATATCGGGATCTGAACCATGGGGCGCGAAGCGATCATTGAGGTTCGGGGGGTGCGCAACCAGTTTGGTTCGCAGGTGATCCATGATCAACTCGATCTCGATATCTATCGCGGCGAAGTTCTGGGTATTGTCGGCGGCTCGGGCACAGGCAAGTCGGTGCTGTTGCGCACGATCCTTGGGCTCAACAAACCGGCGGCGGGACGCATTGGGCTGTTTGGTAAAGCGCGAAGCGACATGACGCCTGCAGAGGAGCGGGCGGTTGAACGGCGCTGGGGCGTGTTGTTTCAGGATGGGGCTTTGTTTTCGTCGCTGACGGTGGCGCAAAACATTCAGGTCGCGCTCAAGGAACATCTGCATTTGCCGCAATATCTGCTGGACGAAATTGCGGCGGTGAAGATAGCGCTGGTGGGGTTGCCTGTGGAGGCGGGACCAAAGTTTCCTTCGGAGCTTTCGGGCGGCATGCGCAAGCGCGCGGGCCTAGCGCGCGCTTTGGCGCTTGATCCGGAGATTGTCTTTTTGGACGAGCCGACGGCAGGGCTTGACCCCATTGGCGCCGCCGCCTTTGACGATTTGATCAAGAATTTGCAGGAAACGCTCGGGTTAACGGTCTTTATGGTGACGCACGACCTCGATAGTCTGTATGCAATATGCAACCGGATTGCGGTGTTGGCCGAGAAACGGGTTCTGGTGACCGGTACAATCGACGAAATGACGAGACAGGATCATCCCTGGATCAAGGAATATTTTCATGGGCCTCGCGGACGTGCGGCAGTTGCCGCGAAGACGCGCAATGCCATGACATAGGATTAGAGGAGCACAGAGTATGGAAACGCGCGCCCACCATCTGATGATCGGAAGTTTTGCGATTGGCATTACGCTGCTGACGTTTCTGTTCCTGATGTGGATCGGGAAGTTCGAGTTCAATCGTCAGTACCAACTCTATGATTTGAAGTTCGAGGGTTCAGTGTCGGGGCTGTCGAAGGCCG
>JANOFD010000159.1:0-1279 GCA_031413455.1 Rhodobiaceae bacterium | reverse complement strand
GCCTTGCTGCACATGCCTCGACTGATGGGCGCCTACGCCCGCGTTCGTGGAGCAGCCTGAGCTCTTCCGCGTGGATCGCCACCTTTGCGGCCCCTGATCACAGGGCCGGTCCATGTCATTGCGCATCGCCATAGCCACGGCAACGCCGCACGAGAAGTGCGAGACCTTCGTGGCTGCGCACATCGCACAATTGAAGGAGGTGGTGCTCGTCCTTACCGATGGCCTTCCACCAGAGCGCGATGGTGGTCGCCGGTATGTTGGCCGCATCGAGCCAGTCGGTGTCCTTGGGTTCCAGACCCGACAGGTCTTCGCCGATTTCGACCCAGGCATAAACGCGCGGCGCCAGTTTCATCGTCAGCGCCATGGGCGTTGGGTCGAAATGCGTGAGCTGCGTCAACTGTCCGAAGACGCCGAAATCTGATGCTCCCGGGCGATTGCCCATCAGGAAGGGATGCACAGTGAGATGGGCGTCAAGCAACCGGAGAAAGCGTTCGTAGCTTGCCTCGATGACGGGGGCGGTGATCGTGTTCGAACCAACAACATACAGGCGCGACACCTGCCGGTCGACGATGAACTTGGTCATCGGCGCGATCTCGGACTCGGGTGCAGCGATACGCGACCAGCGCGGAAGTATCTTGCCGGCCTTCTCGGCATCGGCCGCATAATGCCAGCGATAGTGGAACATCGCTTTGGTCAGCCATTCATCGGCATAGTCTTCGAGGAGGTAATCGATAAAAGCGGTGACGGGATGGGGCGGCAACACGGAACGGCCATCAAAGTCGCGTTCGAGGCGGCGAATGATGGGCGTGGAATCGACGATGGCCTCAAACTCGCCCTGCGCATTGGGCAGATAGAATGTCGGCAGCAACGCCACTTTGGCTTTCGGCAAGTCCGGCGGACCGGCGAGACCGAACTGCAAAAGCCTGTAAGGAATGCGCCGGTAACGAAGCAGGGACACCATTTTGCGCGTATAGGGCGAGCCGGGTGCCCCGCTGAGGGTGATAGGGTTCATTGCAACTCCTGCTCGATTGCCCACAGGCGGTCCTGACCCCAATGCGGGCGATTGGTGTTGACACGAAATGAGGGGACACCCCAAAGCCCCAGCCCAAACAGCTCGGCACGGTTGGCTTCGGCCACTTGACGCCAACTTTCGTCCTTGAGTGCAGTCGATACAAGTTCGCGCGTGAGGCCTGCGCGTTCGGCGAGGCGATGTAGGCCCGCATCGGAGCCCGCGTCGATGCCTTCGGCGAAGACGCCGCGCAAGAACGATTCCGCGAAC
>JANOFD010000158.1:0-6456 GCA_031413455.1 Rhodobiaceae bacterium | reverse complement strand
CCCGTGCCCGCTCAAGCCGCAACGACAGGGGCGCCATTCCTTCGGCACTCTTAAGCGGGTTCTGTGGCGACACCAGCCACCAGACCGCATCCAGCCGCAGACGCCGCAGTGCAATCAAACTGATATGCCGGTGCGCTTCATGGGCCGGGTTGAACGAGCCGCCAAGCAGGCCAATCCGCAAGCCCGCAGTGGCCTGCGCCTGCGCCTGCACTGGAAGTATCTCAGCTTCGAATCTGGCCATCGCCCCGCACGACATATTTGAAGGTGGTCAATTCACGCGCGCCAACCGGTCCTCGCGCATGCAAGCGCCCGGTCGCAATGCCGACCTCCGCGCCAAAGCCAAACTCCGCACCATCGGCGAATTGCGTCGATGCATTATGCAAGACGATCGCGCTATCGACCTCCCGCAGGAAAGTTTCAGAGGCAGCAAAATCTTCCGTCACAATTGAGTCCGTGTGAGCCGAGCCATACTTGCCGATATGCGAGATGGCGCCCTCGACACCCTCGACGATCTACACCGCGATGACCGCATCAAGAAATTCCGTATACCAATCCTCTTCAACCGCCGCATGCACGCGTGGATCGATGGTTTGCGTGATCCTGTCCCCTCGCACTTCGCAGTCCGCCTCCAGCAACGCCGTCACAAGCGGGCCCAGCAACCGCGAAGCTCCCGCCGCATCGACCAGCAGCGTTTCTGCAGCGCCGCACACCGACACACGCCGCATCTTGGAATTGAGCACGATTTCCAATGCCTTTGTGATGTCTGCCGCCTTGTCGACATAAACATGGCAATTGCCGTCCAGATGCGCCAGCACCGGCACGCGGGCCTCTTTCTGAACCCGCGCCACCAAACTTTTTCCACCCCGCGGAATGATGACGTCGATGGTGCCGCCAAGGCCGCTCAACATCTGACCCACCGCTGCGCGATCAATGGTCGGAACAACCTGCACCGCCTCTGCTGGCAAGCCAACCCGCAGCAGGCCCACTGCAATTGCATCTCGTATCGCAAGCGCCGATCCCATGGCTTCCGAACCGCCCCGTAAAATGACGGCGTTGCCCGCCTTTACACAAAGGGCCGCGGCGTCCCCGGTCACATTGGGTCTGCTCTCATAAATTATGCCAATCACGCCAATGGGCACCCGTACCCGCGATATCTTCAAACCATTGGGCCGCGTCCATTCCGCTTCCGCATCGCCAACCGGATCAGGAAGCCAGGCCACGGTCTCAATGCCTTTGGCCATGCCATGAATTGAAGCAGAGGTGAGTTTCAGCCGGTCAGCAAACGCACTCTTCGCGCCCGATTTGAGAGCCACTTCCAAGTCCCGGGCATTCGCGGCAAGAATCGACTTTTCACAGGCCAGGATCGATTGCCCCATCGCATGAAGCGCCGCCGACCGTTGGCTCTTGTCGGTTTTCACCAGCACGCGCGCTGCAGAACGGGCAGCCGCACCAATGCGCTGCATCGTTAGATCAATGTCGTTGCCGGAAGTACTCATCAACGCATCAGCACCATATCATCACGATGGATCAGCTCCGATCGCCCACGGTAACCCAGCAGAGCCTCGATCTCGCCACTTTTCGCCCGGCAGATCTTGCGCGCATCCTCCGCGCCATAGGCAACCAGTCCGCGCGCAACTTCGCGCCCGGTTTCATCTTTCACAACGATGCAGTCACCACGTTCGAACGCGCCTTCAATAGCAGCAACCCCCGCCGGCAAAAGGCTTTTGCCCAGTGTGAGCGCTGTCGCTGCTCCCGCATCAATGGCCACACTGCCAGCAGGTTTCAACGTGCCCGAGATCCAGCGTTTGCGCGCCGCAGCAGGCGACCCAGACGCTACGAACCAGGTGCAACGCGCGCCAGCTTCAATCGCTGCCAGCGGCGCGGCAGTGGCGCCACTTGCGATCACCATATGCGCGCCCGCCTCCGTCGCAATCCGTGCCGCCAAAATTTTGGTCGTCATCCCACCCGATCCCATATCGGAACCTGCAGCCCCGGCCATCGCCTCGACTTCAGGGGTGATAGATGCAACCTCCGCGATGAATTTTGCGTTGGGATTTTGCCGTGGGTTTTCTGCGTAGAGCCCGTCGATATCGGACAACAGGACCAGACATTCCGCCTCAATCATGCCCGTTACGCGCGCCGCCAGCCGGTCATTGTCGCCGAAGCGGATCTCGGCCGTGGCTACTGTGTCATTCTCATTGATCACCGGCACACTGCCCAAAGCCAGCAACGTCTTCAGCGTTGAGCGCGCATTCAGATAGCGCCTCCGGTTTTCGGTATCACCCAACGTCAGCAAAATCTGCGCCACCGTCAGCCCATGCGCCGCCAGCGCCTCGCTCCACGCCCGCGCCAGCGCGATTTGGCCAACTGCCGCTGCAGCCTGCGCTTCCTCAAGCTTCAAGGCGCCTGACGTCAGTTTTAATGCGCGCCGGCCCAGCGCAATCGCGCCTGATGAAACCAGCACGACATTCTGTCCCCGCGCCTTGATGCGTGCGACGTCGCCCGCAAACGCTGTCAGCCATGCCTGCGCCAGTCTGCCCGTCGCCGCGTCGACCAATGTCGAGGATCCGATTTTGACAACAAGTGTGTGTGCAGATGTGAGCCTGTCGCTCACGGCGACCAGCCCCGCTCAGTCGGCGGTCCCTCTGGCTCTTCTTGCCGCTCCAGCGCGCGCACAGCCTCAGGGTCGGCATGATAGGCAGGTGGATTTTCACGCCGCGCATCGGCAATCGCCGCTGCAAGCTCGCGCAGAATCTCAGTTAAGCCGACACCTTGTTCGCCCGAAAGCGGCAACGCGACGACGCCCGCGATCTCGGCCAAAGCGCGCCGCTTGCGCTCCATGTCGCCCGAACTCATCAAATCGATTTTGTTCAGACCCACGACTTCGAATTTGTTCTCAAGGCCATGCCCATACGCGGTAATTTCGTTGCGCACAGTGGCATAGGCTTTCGCGATCTCTTGGGCAGGCAACCCGCCATCGACCAAGTGCAGCAACACACTACAGCGCTCGGCGTGACCCAGAAACCGGTCGCCTAGACCCACACCCTCGTGCGCGCCCTCGATCAATCCGGGCAAGTCAGCGATCACGAATTCAACCTCATCGACCGCCGCCACACCCAATTGCGGATTGAGCGTCGTGAACGGATAGTTACCGATCTTTGGTCGGGCGCTGGTAACGGTCGACAAGAACGTCGACTTGCCTGCGTTCGGCTGCCCGATAATTCCAACATCGGCAATCAACTTCAGCCGCAGCCAGATTGTGAACTCTTCACCTTTTTCACCTGGCGTCGATTTGCGTGGCGCCCGGTTGGTCGAGCTTTTGAAATGCGCGTTCCCCAAGCCGCCTTCCCCCCCCCGCGCCACGGCGAATTCCTCGCCTGCGCGCGTCAGGTCATAGAGCAGCGTCTGATTGTCTTCAGCGAACACCTGTGTCCCAACCGGCACCTTCAGCAATATGTCATCGCCTGCGCCGCCAGTCCGGTTTTGCCCCATGCCTTGCGTGCCGCGCTTGGCCTTGAAGTGCTGTTGATAGCGGTAGTCGATCAGGGTGTTCAGATTATGCGTCGCTTGCAAAACGACGTGACCGCCCCGGCCCCCGTTGCCCCCGTCAGGGCCGCCGAATTCAATAAACTTCTCGCGGCGGAATCCGACGCACCCCGGCCCGCCATCTCCGGCTTTGATGTAAAGCTTTGCTTGGTCCAGAAACTTCATGGCAGCAGGGGGTCACCAAGCGCGGGGTTGCGCCCAAAACCCGGTGGGCAAGAATTGCAATCATGCCCCCGGGAAACACCTCATTCACTTAGTACATGCAGGCGAGTTGCGCGAGGGGGATTCGCGGTGGCCACCAAAGAAAGCCCTCAGCCTTCAAGCAACCGCCGCCGTGCGCCCCTGATTTTGCGTGCTCTCCAGCCACCATTCACGTGTCATCGCCATTTCCAGGCACAGCACCTTGGCACCACGTGCCATCGAAAATCGCTGGACTTCGCATGTATAGCGCAACCCCAGTTTCGCCAGAATGCGGCCCGAAGCATGGTTATCCGCGTAGTGCCCCGCCACGATCCGGTCGAGTTGCAGCACCTCAAAAGCGTAATTGCGAACGGCGATCGCCGCTTCGCTGGCATAGCCACGGTTCCAGTAGGACTCGCCCAGCCAGTAACCAAGCTCCCATTCCGAACTATCGCGCACGCCGATGCCGATGCCGCCAATCAGCAGCCCGTCCAGGGTCACCGCCAGCGTCACCGTTTTGCCGCCCGCCCACAACGACGGCTGCTTGCTGATCCACTCGTCGGCGGCAACTTCCGTGTAGGGAAATGGCATCGTGCTCAAGTTCTTCGCCACCCGCCAATTGTTTGCAAGCGCAACGAGACGCGCGCGGTCTTGCGCGCCAACCGGTCTCAAAATCAAACGCTCTGTGACAATCGCTTTAAACTCGGACACCGCACATCTCCTCAAAATACCAACGCGAGGGAGAAAACAAAAAAAGAGGAAGATGGCGGCCCATCTCCCTCTTAAGAGTATTCGGACCGCCTTCCCGTTTGTCCCGGGAGCGATCCTGAAATTGATCGTCCCGTTATTCTGCCGCCGCCATCGCCGCTACCGGCTTTACCCAACACACTTGTCGGCCGCGTGAATCTAATTTGAAGCTCACATGACCGTTCACAAGCGCAAAGAGCGTGTGATCGCGGCCCATGCCGACCCCGGCGCCCGGATGGAACTTGGTTCCACGCTGGCGTACGATAATATTGCCGGGAACGACGCGCTCGCTGCCATAGCGCTTCACGCCCAGATACTTAGGATTCGAATCGCGCCCGTTGCGTGACGAACCGCCGGCTTTCTTATGTGCCATCTGGCAGGCCTCCCTTACACTGAGATCGACGTGATCTTCACCGTCGTCAATTCCTGACGGTGGCCACGTGTACGATGATAATTCTTGCGGCGGCGTTTCTTGAACACCTTGATCTTGTCGCCACGGCTGTGCTCAAGAATTTCGGCTTGAACCTTGGCGCCGCTGACCAGCGGTTTACCGATGGTGGTAGTTGCCCCATCGATGAGCATCAACACTTCACCCAGCGCGATCGACGCACCGGCATCACCCACCAGACGATCAACGGTCAGTTGATCGCCCATGGCGACTTTGAACTGTTTGCCCTGGGCCTTGATGACCGCGAACATGTGAATGGACTCTCTTATCTTCGATTGCTCAAAGCGCACCCGGCCCATAAAAGCCAAGGTCACCCGGAAAGGGCCGCACTTATACGTGTGCCCAAAACCCTGTCAAGCTAGAAACTCCTGCATTTCGGCCAAAATCATGAACTATCGACACGCCTACCACGCCGGAAACTTCGCAGACGTCTTAAAGCACGCGCTGCTGTGCTGGATTGTGCGCTACCTGCAGCAAAAAGAAGCACCCCTCTGTCTGATCGACACCCATGCCGGCGCCGGCGTCTACGACCTCACGGGCACCCAGGCTCAAAAGACAGGCGAGGCAAAAGATGGCATTCAGCGCCTCATCAGCCGCAATGACGTGCCAACCCACTTCACCCCTTATCTCGACCTCGTCCGCAAAGCCAGCCCATCCTACCCAGGCTCGCCCGCCCTGCTGTCAGCCCTCGCCAGACCCCAAGACAAAATCATCCTCTGCGAGCTGCACCCCGAAGAAGCATCCCGTCTGCGCCAATCGCTTCCGCCGAACAAGCACACCCGCATCATCACCGGTGATGGCTATCGCACACTGCCAACCCTGATCCCCCCGCCGGAAAAGCGAGGCCTGGTCCTCATCGACCCGCCCTTCGAACAACCCGAAGAACTGGAAACCTTGACCAGATCGTTCGCAGCCGCCCACACCAAATGGCCGCTCGGCACCTACATGCTCTGGTTCCCGGTAAAAGACCGCGCCCACCTCAACCGCTTCAAAGCCGAACTGCAAACCACCGCCATCAAGAAGCTGACGCTGATCACGATGGATGTCGCTCGCACAGAGGGCCTAAGCGCCACCGGCCTCCTCCTCGCCAACGCCCCCTACACGCTCGAGGCCGAATGGCGCCCGGCACTAACCTGGCTGACCTCGACCCTTGCCCAAGGCGCAGAGCCATCGTCGTCGATTGAACACCTGTCCCCGGCCTAGCCGGCCGGTCAGTCATGTGTTGGAGTCCCCCCCACTCCCCCCCATTTTGCATGCAAACTTGCAATAAGACAGTTTTCCGCCATTTCACGAATCAAAAAACCGCAGTTTCAAGCCGTTTACCGCGCCGCATTAACCGTGCAAAGTCTCGCAAAAAGACATTTCAAACCCACCACCCCCAAAATCTGGGTGCTCCCCCGGCCACATTTGTATCCGGCACGCAACAAAGTCCAAAATCCGCACCAGCTCTCCGGCAAGCCGTCGAGTTCTAATGCCAGAACAAATATAGAACAATGTCGTGTGAAAGTCAAGCCTCAAACGCCACATCATGTGAC
>JANOFD010000157.1:0-4901 GCA_031413455.1 Rhodobiaceae bacterium | reverse complement strand
ATGCACCAGATCAACACGCGCGGCACCTTCATGGTCTCGAAATACTGCATCCCGCATTTGAAGAAAGCCTCAAACCCGCATATCCTCAACCTGTCCCCGCCGCTCGACATGAGTGAGAAATGGTTCTCAAACCACGTCGCCTACACCATGGCGAAATTCGGCATGAGCATGTGCGTGCTCGGCATGGCGGGCGAGCTCAAGGCCGACGGCATTGCGGTCAATGCGTTGTGGCCCCGCACCGGCATCGCCACCGCCGCCATCCGCAACGCGCTCGCGGGCGATGAAGGTATGAAAATGTGCCGCACGCCCGAAATCATGGCCGACGCCGCCCACGTCATCCTGACGAAACCCGCGCGCACCTTCACCGGACATTTCTGCATCGACGACACCCTGCTCTGGGACGCGGGCGAGCGCGACTTCGACAAATACCGCGTCGACCCCACTCGCGACCTCATGCCTGACTTCTTCGTCCCCGAATCCTCAATCCCGCCGGTAAGCCTGAAGGCGGCGCGATAGTTCCGTGGCTGCGGGCGCTTTGCTCTCTATTACTGAAGCAAGGTATCGATCAGGGAAAATTGCAAGAAACTTAGACTTGTAGCCAAGCGTCTTCCGTGGAGTCCTCACCGCATGAGCGTCACATTCCGCACACAATTTTGGCGCAGCTTGGTCTGCGTTTTGTTTGCCGTCCTCGCCACCGCGGAACCCGCCGACGCACTTAGGCAATTCATCGTGTTTTTCCATGGATTGAACCCGGAGCAGTTGGATCCGGAGCAGTGGGAAGTCACTGAGGAGGCGAACTCTGTACTCAGCCAGGCTGCATCAATCCATATCAAACAGGCCAGCCCCGGAGACACAATACACCTCCTCGCCGGAGATCAAAACGTCGGCACACTCGAAATGTCCATAGAGCGTTCGCGCCGGCGTGCAGAGGCGGTCAAGAAATTTCTTGTCGCTAAAGGAGTATCTGCCGAAGACATTGTGGTTCACGCCTGCGGATTTCGGAGGTACCTTGTGAAAACACCGCCTGGCACAATCGAGCCCATGAATAGATTCGTCGCCCTCGACTATGCAGAACCCGAAGTCACAACGGACCCGTGCAAGCAATGATCGCGCAAAGGCTTGCCCCAGAAACTCCAAAACTACCCGTGGCTCGGCCCTGCCTACCTTACCACTGCGCTTTCAGCGTCACGAGCCCCGCCACCGCATTGACGCCCGCTTCGCCGCCGGCGTTTTGCTGGAACATGACGTTCGTCTGCAGGGTCAGGCCTTCGTCCAGCCTTGCCGTGTAACCGACTTCGTAGTCGGTCTCCGGCGTCGAACTGGCAAGGTTCAGCACCTCCGTCGAATAGACGATCTCGCGATCTTCAGTGACCCCCGTTGAGGCGCGCAACACAGCCGTGCCGCCGGTGATATGCAGCGGACGCGAGACGGCAATGCCCAAGCTATCGGTATCGCCGAATATCCCGGTCTTCGACAGCGCGATACCATAGGCCTGGCTCTCGATATCCGAAAAGCTCTGGAACAAACTGCCCGCATCCGGCGAGGCGTTGGTCTTACCCATGCTCCACGATGCCGACAAGGCATAGGCGTCGCCCAAATCGAACCTCACCCCGGTGCCGATCGACGTTGTTTCAGCCGACGACGTCAGCGCCAACGCGCCATGTTCGTTGGTGCCCAATAGGCTGTTTTCTTCTTGCGTGTAGGCGGCGTTCAATCCCGCCACGCCCCACCGTGCGAACCGCCAACTCATCGCGGCCACCGTGTTTTGCGCCGAACGCTCATGCGTGCCATCTTGAGTGAGTGTGGCCAACACCCGGTCGCTCGCCAACACTTGCGTGTAATAGTCCGCAGTCGTTTCCTGCGCGCTCGCTGCGTGTCCGAACGAGAATGTCAGCCCATCGCCCGCCTCGACCGCAGCCGAGAAAAAGTCGGCATCGCTCGTCAGGGCCATGAACGGCGAGTTCAAAGCCGATGCCGACATGAACAAGCCGTCATAGGCCTGGCTCGAGGCCAGGTCGAGCTGGTTCAAGCGCCCGGAAAGCGAAGCGTTATGGCCAAACGTCACCGACGTGCTGTCGGAAAAGCGCGCCTTGACGACGAGATCGCTCAGCGCCGTGTCGGGCTGGTTCGTAAAGCTTGCGGCCGCCACACTATTCGGCGCTTCGTCGGCAACAAATCCTGAAACCTCATAGCCGTCCTCGAAACCGGAAACATAGCGAAGGCCCGAACCCATATTCTCCAACACGCCCACCAGGCTCACCGCGCTACGTGCGACGGCCGACGAAAGATCCGTCGTATAGTCGCGGCCAAACGCGTCGAAAAACACCAGCTTCTTGGCAATCAGCGAATTGCGTACCGCCACGCCCAACGGGCCCGATACGCCCGATCCGCCAACTTCACCCGTGCCCGTAAAGCCGTTCGTGCTCGCGCCCGACGTCGCAACCGAAGTTGAACCCAGAGGCGCCAAAGCCGCGCCCAAATTGACCAAGCCGCGGCCATAAACTCCATCGACACCCACCGCGCCCAGATCGGTCGCCGATTGCAGCAAGATGCTCACCACTTGCTTGTTCGTCAGAAAGGGCGAAGCGCCAATCACGCGCGCCGCAACGCCCGACACATAAGGTGTCGCCATCGACGTTCCCGACATCGTGGCATAGCCGCCGCCCAAATAGGCCGACAAGATGTTCTCGCCCGGCGCCACCAAAAACACGTCCTTGAAGCACGTCGTCGCGCCACCGGATGCAACGCAGCCGCCACTGCCGGGAGTTTGCGAGAACGTGGAAATTACATTGCTCGACTTGACTGAACCGACGATCAACATGCTGCCCACGATACCAGCTTGCGTCGCGTAAGCCGCCGGATAACCCGGTGCCAAAGCATTGCCGCTATTGCCCGCTGCTGCCACGATGACCGATCCCGCAGTCGCCGCCTGTTGCAAAGGCGCAAGCAATGTCGTTGAAGGCGAACTACCGCCCAGACTCATGTTGATCACGCGGGCGCTTTTCGTCGCTGCATACGAGATGCCTTGGCCCACCGCCGTGTACGTGCCGCTGCCATTGGCATCCAAAACTTTTACTGCCAACAGCGACGCGCCAGGTGCAACGCCGGTGTTGCCCGCACCGTTCGCCGCCCCAGCGATAATGCCCGCGACGTGCGTGCCGTGTCCGTGATTGTCGTTGCCCTGCGCCGACGTGCCCGGACACGCAGTGGTGCCGCCGAAGCAGGCTCCACCCGCGGCGATCCGGCCGGTGAACTCGCTATGCGTGAGAAAAATTCCTGTATCGACCACTGCGACCAGAACCCCGGCGCCCGTGTTGCTGCTCGGCGGCGGCGTGGGTGCGGTTGGTTGGCGGCGCCTGACGCGCAGCGCGTTCACGGATGCGCCAGACGCGCTGAGATCGCTATAGTCCGTCAGCCAGGTTTTGTCATCGGCGTTTTCTTCTGCTTCGCGTGCATCCACGCCGTACACCCATTGCGCATCACGCGCCTGAGCGGCAGGCACTGCGTTGGGCAAGGTGCTGGCGCCAAAAACAAGCAGCGCAATGCGAAGACGAAGGGACATGAGGAAGCTCCAGCGCAAAGTAGCGGTAGACCCGCGAGTGCCACAACTATGCGCGTGGGCGATCTAACACCTGGTTCAAACAGCGAATGAAATTTGAATCAAAAAGCACCCGCTGAGTGCGCGCGCGAAAGTGCATGGAAAGTAAAGTCGCGCAAAGCGGCGTCCGGCACGGTTAGTTTTCGGTTACGACCTCAGGATAGGCAAAAAGTCCCATGCTGCCACCGGTGTGCAAGAACACCACCGTCTGTTCCCGGGTAAATTTCCGGCGCCGCACATGACCGATCAACGCCGCCATCGCTTTGCTCGAATAGACCGGGTCAAGCAACAATCCTTCGCTTTGCGCCGTCAACGCCAAGGCTTCGCGCATCGCCCCGGTCGGTTGCCCATACGCCTCACCCTGATAACCGTCGATCACATGCACATGCGCCGAAATATCGTCGAGCTTGGCACCCGCAAGCTGCAGCGTCTCCAACGCCAGCGCATGTGCCGCCGCCGCAATGTCGCCGCCGCTTTTCTTATAGACATTCACACCCATGACTTTCGTCGCGCTGCCGTTGAGCATGGCCCCGGCGATCAGACCCGCTTGCGTCCCGCAACTGGACGAGGCGTGCACGATGGCATCGACTTTCAGGTCCAACCCCGCAGCTTGCGTTTGGATTTCGCCAAAGGCCTCGACATAACCCAGCGACCCCACCGCGTTCGAGCCGCCAATGGGCACGACATAGGCCTTGCGTCCGGCGTGCTCGTGCTCGGCGATGACCTCAGCCAGCTTCGCGCTGGCTTGCCGCTCCGCCACACCATGCATCCGCGCGCCCAACAGCTGGTCGAGCAATACATTGCCCGATTGCCGGTAAGCCTCGCCGTCGCGCTCTACCATGTCGATCAAAATCAAATCGCAAAGCAGCCCCAGTTTGGCTGCCGCCGCCGCGGTTTGGCGGGCATGGTTCGACTGGATCGCTCCAAAGGTGACGACGGCATTGGCGCCTTGTGCCATGGCCTCTCCCATCAAGAACTCAAGCTTGCGCGTCTTGTTGCCGCCCGTGGCCAGCCCCGTACAGTCGTCGCGCTTGACATAAAGCGTCGGGCAATCGGGCCCCAGCAAAGCGCGCAGCCGGTCCATCCGCTCCAGCGGCGTCGGAAGATGCGCGAATTTCAAGCGGGGCAGGCGGGAGAGTGAGTGCATGGTGTATGCTTCTTTTCATTGATGCTCGATTCTCACGCCGTTATGCCATGATGCCCCCAAACGCACTATCTGAGAGTTCCACCTATGTCGTCCGACATCATCGTCCAGGATCGCGAAGAACTGATCCTTCTACTCTGCGAAGCCGCCGAGTTCGAG
>JANOFD010000156.1:0-3694 GCA_031413455.1 Rhodobiaceae bacterium | reverse complement strand
CTGCCCGCCCGCTATCGGGGTGGCGCACCACGACCGGATGGCTGCACTCGGCAAACGCCTCCGCCGACGGCGCGATCTCGGTCGACATCTTATCCTTCACCCGGTCGAGATAACCGCCCGTGCCATAGGCAGGCCCCGCCGAATGCACCGCCCGCAAACCGCGCAGTGTCGCCTTCAATCCGTCGGACAGCGTTTCATAGGCAAGCAGCTGGTTCTGAAACAAAGTGTCCCCGCCGAATTCCGGCACCTCCTGCGCATAGAGCAATGTGAAGCTCGGCGGCTCGGCCAGATACGACAAATCCGAATGCCAGGCATTGGCGAAGTTCAGTTTGTCGTCTTTTTCCTTCAGCACCCGGATGACAAAGGGCCGGTCGGGCAGGGGCTTGACGAAGGGCGTCACCGCCCGCCCGCCCAGCTGATCGGTCAGCCGCTCCAGATCGTCCAGCGACATCGCCTGCTCCGGCAACGTCACCACCAAATGATCGATCAAAGCCTGGCGCAAAGACGCCAAGCTCGTCGGCTCAAGCCTGCGCGCCAGGTCAACCCCGCGCACCTCCGCCCCCAAGGCGCCCGCCAATCGCGTCACCTTAAAACTCACGGCCCAGGCTCAAGCCACAACAACCCGCAAGGGATGGTATTCACCGCCTTATGTGCCCGCATAAATGAACGCGAGTCTGAGGTCTCTGCTTGCAATGTCCGCGCAGGCGCCACCATCTCTACGTAGTGTTTCATCCGCAATGCATCTACCCAAAGCCGGGTTCGTCCTGTGGCTGGCCTTTATTGAAGTGACGTAAATATTGGGCCCATCGGGGGCCGCCTCGCCATTGCTGCCCGGTTGAATGTCTATTCCTGTTCTGATCCAGGAATAGATGACACTTTTCCCGCTTCTGATCAGCTCCATAAACCGGCGTCCCTCCGCATCGGTGTCGAAAGTGACGGCGCCATAGCCCTGGAACGTATGCAACCCGCCAAAGATTCGCCGCCACCGGTCATCGGCATAATCAACCCCGGTAGTGAACGAGCGGCTTTGATGAGGCCCACACGCCGCGATGATCAGATGCTCAAGATCGAACTTGCCATAACGGTCGTCGACGCCTGCCGAATCCGGGCCGACTTCGGTGAAGTCCAGCGAACCGTCGGCTGGGGGAACCAGGACCCAGCCATTCGCGTCGGCATGACCGGTGTAGAACGTCACGTCGCTGACATCGGCGCCTTCATTATCGTCGTACAACGTCCAGTCGGTTTCCCAGGCATTGATGTCGCCCCAGTCCTGCGCCAAAGTGAATCCGTGACCGCGGCAGCCGTCGAAAAAGCCTTGCCGGTTTGCAAACACGCGCGGCAACCCTGCCGTGATCCACCAACTGGAGCAATCATAGTCGGCCTCGACACGGCCCTGTGCACGTGCCGGCGGGACGATGAGATCAAACAGCCCGTTGGTTCGCACCTTGATGAACTCGTCAGGCGCCTGAACCGGTCCGCGATTCAAAACCGGCCCGCGCTTCTTCAACAGCGGTGCGAGCTTTCCGTAGTGAGGGCCGAATTTCGTCGCCGGAATAATTTGTACGCGCAGCGGCATTTCCCGCGCCTGCGTTTGGATGCGCGCACTCAACACCCACACTGGTGCCAGAAAGTCTTGCCGTTCGAATGCAGGCGCAGAGTAGTAGGCAAGATACATTTTTACGTTTGTCAGCTTGGGAAACCCTGAACTTGCCATGTAATCCGCAAAAGCCTGTTGTTGCGACTTGATCTCCACGACCTCCGCAACACCGGTGATCGGGCGCCAGCCGCCGGCATAGGCCACAACGCGTCCGCCCTGGCCGACCACGACTTTGGACTGGCCGCCACCGCCGACCACGGGATACTCGCGCCCGTCCACCGTCACCCTGGCACCATAATTCACGTGCCGGTCGAGGATGCGCTCTTGACTGCCGCCCTCGACATCGAACCGCGTGCCGGTCACCGATAGACCATCGAACGACGTTTTGACTTCCGCGCTCTGTGGCAGCAATTTGTTCCTCTGCACGAACGCCTCGGCGACTTGCCGGGCCGTGTTTTCGTTGGGCGCCGTCGTCTGCACCTCGGACTGAAGAAACAAATTCTCGTCGGCAAGAAAGAAATATCCGCTCCGCCTGTCTATTTCGACAGAGAGCTTTCCATTGCCCAGCGAGACGACAAAATTGTTGCCGCCCGGCTTTTGTCCCGCAAGTCCCTTGGTACGAAATGCATCGCTGTAGAGGGCTTGCGCTTTCATAACGTCGGCCGTGGGTGGCGCGAGCTTGTAGACCGGAAGTTTTTCGGCCGCTGCGTTCCAGGCAAAGACTGTCGAAATCGCAAAGGCGGCGCATAGCAGCCGCAAGAGTTGAATTTTCATGGAGCAGACCTCCGGCAAAAATGTCCAAATGCGAAAGCCAGCATACGCCTGGATATTCACAGCCGCAATCCAGGCCGAAGTGACTGCCGGCACACTGCCCATTGGAAAAAAGTAAAATGGCGCCCAAGATGATGTGTTGGGACGCTTCACCTTCAATCGCAGCTCTACCCCCGGGCTGCCCGCAAGTGAGATCAGGACCAAATGAACCAGGAACTGTCACGCCGGAATTTCACGCACGCGCTCGCCCGCATTGGCGCTGCCTGTGCGCTCACGAATATTGCCAGTCCCGCCATTGCGACCTCGTGCCCGATTGGATGGCAGCCGAGCGCCGCAGCGCCCGTGTTTTACGGCTATCGCGATTACATGGCACCCATCGGTTCGCGCTCCGCCGCGGTGCCATGCCGCGTTTTCTATCCAAGCCTCGACGGATCGCCGCATGAAGCACCATTCCTGTCCGGGTGCCGCAAATATCCGCTCATCATGTTCGTACACGGACAATGTGACGAACCCGATCACTACAAAAAATGGTCCGCGCTGTGCGCACAACTGGCCCGCAGCGGCTACATCGTTGCTGTCCCCAAATGGCCGGCCAACTATCCCTGGGAAGCCGATTACTTGATGTTGGCGCGCCTGCGCCGTTGGATGTTTTCGGAACCCGCAGGCCTGGAGCCCGAGACCGGAAGAGTATGGGCCGGCCAAATCGCATTCCGAACCGGCATAGCAGGACACTCATACGGCGCACTGTTGGCCGCACGGCTCTTCAGTCTGTCGGCCTATGTCTCGATTGATGGTGTGTGGGACGAATGGCCTTCAACGCCTGCAGCCCCTATACTTGCGATGACAATTCCGAAGCTCTTTTTGTACGGATTGCGCGGTGCCGGTGTTGTCCCAAGTCTGTGGCCGAGAATTCCGGCCATCAAGCACGCCATTGAATTCGTTGGCGCTCAGCACTGGGATTATCTGCGCGCCAGCACCTCGACATGCGAACGCGATCAGGGTCGAGGTCCGTGCGCTTCGGTTGAGAAGGACTCACTGGAGTCGATTGTTTGGTTCTTCGCAAAATACTTGCCTCCCGAAACTTGGGGTCACTTGGTCACACTCATCCCCAACAGTTTGATGCCGTCGGCAATGACGCTGACCCGGGAGCAACGCTTCTTCGCAGGCGCCCATCCGGTCAGCCGCGCGGTCAACGCCACCCGTGCTGCGAGTTGTCGCATGAACATGATGTGGACCGCCGCTCGCGGCGAAACCGGCACGCTCACCCGCCCGTGATGCCTCGGCGTCCGAACAGGACAGCGTGAACACTGTCCTGGGACACTGTCC
>JANOFD010000155.1:0-3148 GCA_031413455.1 Rhodobiaceae bacterium | reverse complement strand
CGAGGATTTGCACGTGGCCCTGTGGCTGCAGATCGCCACCCATGACGCCAAAGCTCATCCACGGTTCGCCATCCTTCGTGACAAAGGCCGGGATGATTGTCTGAAACGGCCTCTTGCCCGGCGCGTAGACATTGGCGTGCGCAGGGTCGAGGGCGTAGAGCTCGCCTCGATCCTGAAACATAAAGCCCAAACCGTCCGCGACCAGCCCTGAGCCCATGCCGCGATAGTTCGATTGAATGAGGGACACCATCATGCCGTCCTTGTCGGCAGTGGTAAGGTAGGTCGTGTCGCCCTGGCGCAGCTTTATCTCTCCTGGCTGCACGTCGGGGTTGGCGCGTTCCATGCTGATCAGTTTCCGGCGCTTGGCCGCATAGGCGTCCGAGATCAATTCTGCCACGGGCATCTGGTATGTCGCCGGGTCGGCGTAGAATTTGTACAGATCTTCAAAGGCAAGCCGCTTGGCCTCGACCATGACATGCAGCGCGTCGGCCGAGCCGCGTCCCATTTTCTTCAGGTCGAATGCTTCAAGCATTTTTAGCATCTGCAGTGCGGCGACGCCTTGGGTGTTGGGCGGCAGTTCGTAGAGGTCATAGCCGCGATAGTTCACGCTAACCGGATCGACCCAATCGCCCGCGTGGGCGGCGAAGTCTGCGTAGCGCAGATCGCCACCGATGCGTTTGAAATAGGCATCCATCGTTTTGGCAATGGCGCCTTTGTAGTAGGTGTCGCGCCCGCCTTTCGCCAGCATCGTGTAGGTGCGCGCCAGATCGGGGTTTTTGAATATCTGGCCCTGCACCGGTGCTATGCCGTTGATGAGATATGTGGTCTTGGCGTTGTCGATCTCTTCTATATCTTTGGCGTTGCGCTCAAAACCTTTGAAACCGCGCGCCCAATAAAAAGCCACCAATTGCGAAACCGGAAAGCCGTTCGTCGCGTAGGTCGTGGCGGGCGACAGGACTTGTTTCATCGGCAATTTGCCAAAGCGGCTGTGAAGCGCGAACCAGCCATCGACCGCGCCCGGCACCGTTACGGTGAGCGAACCATGTGATGGCATTTCTGTCCGGCCTGCTAGTTTGCGTTTCAAGTCTTCGAGGCTGCGGCCCTTGGGCGAGCGCCCGCTGCCGTTATAGCCGTAGAGTTTCCTGGTTTTGGGGTCCCAGACGATGGCGAATAAGTCACCGCCTATGCCGCAACCGACGGGCTCCATCAATCCCAGCGCCGCGTTCGCCGCGATAGCCGCGTCGACTGCGCTTCCGCCGCGCTTCAATATATCGAGCGCGATCTGCGTCGCCAGCGGTTGTGCCGTTGCCGCCATTCCGTGTTGGGCGATCACCGGCGCCCGCGTGGCAAAGCCAAACCCTATGTAGCGGTCGCCGCCGCCTGGTGCAGCGGCGTTGTCGGCGAACGAATCCGCCGTCATCAGTAATAGCCCCGCAAGCAAGACCGCAAAGCGCATCGTGTCACCCATAATGTTCGTGGCGTCAAACGGAAGGAAGTAAAGGAGAAAGGACTCACGCGAAGCCGCTATCGTGGGCGTGGTCGCGGGGGTGGGCACGGAAAGTCGCGCTCCATCGTTCTTTGCGCCAAGGTTGCAGCCGGGCCGTTCAGCGACGCCGGATTGCCTTGTGCAAAGTTCAGAACCCGCCCCGCCATTTCACGGTACGACAAAAAGTCAGGCACCCGCACACACTGTTCCTTGGAGGCGTAGGCCAGGCCCCGGATCAGCGCGTTCTGGCGTGCATCCTCCCGCTCAATGAGCGAGACGAAATAGCCCTGCAGGAAGCTCCGGCAGGGATGGGGTCTGCGCGCTGCATTATTGTCCTGGCCCGAAGCGATGGCCATGTAATCGTTGCACGAGGTGACAAGGTCACGCCCGGTTTGAATCCCCGCTGCTTGCGCGGACATCGGATATAGGCCAAGTGCAAAAATCACGAGCAAAAAACGGCGCATGACAAGCGCTCCCTCACAACGTCCAGTTACCCTTTGCAGCCTAGGCTGTGTTAGAGCTTTGGACAACTGCAAACCACCTGAGTTTGAACCATGTTCGACGCCGCACTCCGCCCCTTGATCGACCAGCCCTTGGCTGCCCTGGCGCAGAGGGCCGTGGCCTGGAAAATTTCCGCCGACACTGTGACGATTGCGGCCTTTGTGCTGGGCATGGGGTCGGCGTTGCTGATCGCAAGTCAGCTTTATTGGGTGGCGCTTGGCGTGCTGATCCTCAGCCGGGTGCTCGACGGCCTTGATGGCGCAGTCGCGCGTCTGACAAAGCTCACCGACCTGGGGGGCTTTCTCGATATCACCCTTGATTTTATCGTCTATGCCTCGGTTGTGTTTGCCTTCGCCTTGGCCGATCCTGAGCGCAATGCACTCGCGGCGGCGTTTTTGACCGCCAGTTTCATGGTCCCTGCCGCCACCTTTCTTGCCTATGCCGTCATTGCCGCAAAACGTGGCGTGACGACTGACATCCGGGGTGCCAAGTCGCTCTATTATCTCGGCGGACTGACCGAGGGGTTTGAAACCATTCTGACGTTGTGTTTGATGTGCATCTTTCCCGCTTGGTTCCCGATCCTTGCCATCATCTACGCAAGCATGTGCTGGATCACGGGTGGCACGCGGATCGTTGCGGCGGTTCAGACCTTTCGCGAGGATGCACAGAAATGACCCCCAGCCAAACCGCCATCGTTGATGCCGTTGGGCGCATCTGCGAAAAATTTGATGATGCCTATTGGCTGGCGCGCGACACCGACCACCGCTTCCCCGAGGAATTCGTGCGCGACATTGCGGCTGGCGGGTTTCTTGGCATGGCGATGCCCGAAAGCGTGGGAGGGGCTGGCCTTGGTGTCACCGAAGCGGCCCATATGATGCGCCGGATCGCCTCGTCTGGCGCCGGCATGACGGGTGTCTCGGCGGTGCATATCAACATCTTCGGGCCACATCCCGTTGCCGTGTTTGGCACGGACGAGCAGAAGCAGCGCATCCTGCCGCGTCTAATCCGGGGCGAGACGCGCTGCTGCTTCGGCGTTACCGAACCGGACGCCGGACTCGATACTGCGTCGATCAAAACACGTGCCGAGCGTTCCGGCAATCATTGGCTCGTCAACGGCCGCAAGATGTGGACGACGACGGCGCAAACCGCGACGCATATTCT
>JANOFD010000154.1:0-1808 GCA_031413455.1 Rhodobiaceae bacterium | reverse complement strand
CATTTAGAGATCTGACAAGCAATTTTGGTCATTTGGGTATTTCCATTGGAACAGAATTTTATTACAACAATTCTAAAAGTTGGTCTCATCTCGTGGCGTAAGGGTACGTCGCTCACCAAGGAAATGTTCCTGAACCACCTCTACGGTGGCATGGACGAACCAGAACTCAAGATCATCGACGTCTTTATCTGCAAGCTGCGCAAGAAGTTGCAGGCCGCTGCAGGCCAGCATTACATCGAAACCGTTTGGGGCCGTGGCTACGTGCTGCGCGATCCAATGGAAGGCAAAGCCGCTTAAAGTTTCAAGACCGGGGGGTCTGACGGAGGGCGTTGCTGGAAACAGCAGCGCCCTTCGCGTTTTAAGCCCCCACCGCTTTTGCCATCGGGCTCGCAGCCGTCATGGCGCCCGCTTTCAAACTGACGCCGCGCGCAGACTCATGGGGCGTAAAGGCGGTGCTAACGCCCACCACCGACTCGGCGGCACCAAGCAACAGATAGCCGTCCTCGGGCAACAATTTCGACATACGGTCCAACACGCCACGCTTGGTTGTTGCGTCGAAATAGATCAAGACGTTGCGGCAGAAAATGACATCAAACACGCCAAATCCGGAATACCCATCCAGCAAATTGGCGACCTTGTATTGCACCATGGAACGAATGTCTTCCTTGATGCGGAACTGATCACCCTCTTTGGTGAAGTGCTTGACCAGCAACTGCACCGGCAATCCGCGTTGCACTTCAAATTGCGAATAGAGCCCTGCCTTTGCGCGGTCCAAAACCTCACTCGACAGATCTGTGCCAAGAATTTCAACCTTCCACTCCTTGAGCTGCAGCCACCGCTCTTTGATCAACATCGCCAGCGAGTAAGGCTCTTGTCCCGTCGACGCCGCTGCACACCAAATGCGCAATCGCTTTTGACCGGCCCGGGACTGAAGCAGTTTGGGCAGCATCAGTTTTTCAAAATGATCGAAAGGCGTCTTGTCGCGGAAGAAAAACGACTCGTTCGTTGTCATGGCTTCTGTGACATCGCGCGCGACACGCTCGTCACCCGCCCGCAACTTCAGCACCACCGCTGCGAAATTCGCCAGCCCATGCTTGCGCACAAGCGGCGCAACCCGGCTTTCGATGAGATAAGCCTTCTCCGGCGTCAGCACGAGCCCGGACCGGCGCTTGAGCATCTGTGCAATGAATTCAAAATCAGCCGGTGTCATCGCGGTTTAAGCCCCAAATATTTGCGTATCTCTTGCCCCACTGACGTCAATGGCAAAACCGCGGACGCGAGTCCCGCCTGCGCCACAGCCGCGGGCATCCCCCAAACGACACTGGTGGCCTCGTCTTGCGCCAGAACCGTGCCGCTGCCATCGGCAATCGCACGCGCCCCATCACGCCCGTCCGCGCCCATGCCGGTTAACACCACCGCAAGCACCGACGGTCCGTAAGCCGCCGCCACACTGCAAAACATCGGGTCAACCGACGGGCGGCAAAAATTCACCGGCGCCGATTGCGACAGCTCGATCGGACCACCCTTGCCCTTGATGGTCATATGAAAGTCACCTGGAGCCACATAAACCCACCCAGGCTCAAGCTTCATGCCGCTTGCACCTTCAACACAGCGCAGGCCTGAATTCTTCGCCAGGGACTCGGCTAAAATAGCTGTAAACGTCGCCGGCATATGTTGTGTGATCAGAACCGGTACATTCAACTGCGGTGCGATTACATTCACCACCTGCGCCAAAGCTTGCGGCCCGCCTGTCGATGATCCGATCACCAGAATTTGCGGCGGAATCGGCGAGGCTTTGCGCAAATTAA
>JANOFD010000153.1:0-1551 GCA_031413455.1 Rhodobiaceae bacterium | reverse complement strand
AGCTTCCGGGGCGAGGTGTAATGGTTCGCCACCAGCCATTCCGCCGCCGCGATGAAGTCATCGAACACGTTTTGCTTGCGCAGTCTGGTGCCGGCTTGATGCCAGTCCTCGCCGTACTCGCCGCCGCCACGCAGGTTGGCGCCCACATGCGGTGAGATCATCACCAAGACGCCGACAAAACCGGTGAGCACGGCCCCCCAGCGAAAGAAACGAACACTCTCTCCTAACATCACCGCAGCCAAAACCACGACAATGAGCGGCGAGGCAAAACTAATCGCAGTCACATCTGCAATGGGCAAATATGTGAGCGCTGTAAAATAAGTAAACATCGCAAATACGCCAGTGCACGCCCGCCGCACATGCAGCCAAGGATGTTTTGTGGCTAGATTGCTGAGTCCGCCACCAACCACCAGCAACGCAATGCCTATGGGAATAAAGGCAAAGACCGATCGAAAGAAGACGATTTGCCCGACCGGGATATCTTGACCAAGGTGCCGCGCAATGGCTGCCATCAGCGTGAACGCCAATGTCGCACCGATCTTAAGTCCAATACCCAGCAAAGGCCGGGAAGAAGCAGTTATCTCGAAGCGTTGGCTGCGCAGTTCATTCACAACCACTTGCGCCAGCGGAAAATAATATACGGCACGATTGCCGACAGTATGATCGACCCTATGGCGATGGCATATCCATATTCCCACTCCAACTCGGGCATGAACTTGAAATTCATTCCCCATACGCTGGCAAACAGGGTCGGCGGCAGAAATACGGTCGCAAACACTGACAATATCCTGATGATCCGGCTTTGCTCGATATTGACGACACCAAGCACGGCATCGAGCAAAAATGTGATCTTGTTCGACAAATAGGTCGTGTGATCCGCCAACGATTGCACGTCCCGCGTCATCACTTTGATGCGCCCCTTCATATCGCGCGACGCCTTCAAGTCGATGACCTGCGATAAAAACGCCAGCATGCGTCCCATACTAATCAAGCTCTCTCGAGCCTTGGACGCCAGGTCGTTCCGGCTTCCCAGGCGCAACAAAATTTGCTGGTAGTCCTTGGAAGGACTGTCGCCATTGTGTGAAAAAATCTGCTTCGATGCAGCGTCCACATCGCCACCAACCTTTTCAAGCACGTCGGCGGTTCGATCAATGATTGCTTCCAGCAACCCCGCCAACACCAACTCTCCGCGAGGCCATGAATGCGCTTGGCGTTCAGCTCTGTTGGCGAATGTGTTGAAGGGTTGAGGCTCGGAGTATCGCACCGTCAACAGACGGTCGCCGGCCAAGATAAAGCTGACTGCTTGGCACTCCGACTCCACCGTTTCGGTCTTGGAAAGCACTAAGGCAGTCATAAAGACTGCGTCGTCTTCTTGATAAAGTCGGCTGGATATCTCTATTTCGTCCATGTCGTCTTTGGACGGCGTTTCAACACCAATAAAAGCCTTTACGGCTTCACGCTCTTGAGCAGTAGGATCGAAAACGTCGACCCAAACGGAATCATCTGGCACAACGATGGGGTCGCCCGACTCACCCGAGCAGGTTAAATTCC
>JANOFD010000152.1:0-6226 GCA_031413455.1 Rhodobiaceae bacterium | reverse complement strand
TGTCGAGCCGATCACCCGTGGTTGCACCCTGGGAGAGTGCGGCACCCAACTCGGGGATCGCAGCGGCAGTGTTGGCCCTGTCACGTGCCAACCGTCGGATAGATGATCTCAGCGCCAATACCGTCCTTGTCCTGGTCGGCGACGCGATATTTCGCGTCCCACCCGCTGCGCCACAAATCCTTGAACAGCACACCATCCGTTGTGATCGTCGACGGATCCTTCCCCGCCGCCGCAACCAAACCCATCGGCACCGGCTGATCCAGGCCGTCGATGACAAAAATATCGCCCAGACGATCATGCCGCGTCATCTTCGGCGCCCGATCACGATACTTCGCATCGATGAAGTCCACATAACAATTGGGCGGTTCGGTGATGTGCGAGTCCGCAGATATAGGTGTCTTGAACATTCAAAAATCCTAACGAGGCCTATCGCCAACAATCGTCACCCGTTCCATCCGCCGCACCGCCGGCCAATAGTCCGACACCGCGTAATGTTGCGATGCCCGATTGTCCCAGAACGCGATCGAATTCACGCCCCAGCGAAACCGGCACTGATACTCAGGGGTCGCCGCCTGCGCATATAGATGCTTCAGCAGCGCATCCGACTCTGCACGCTCCATTCCCGCAATGTGTTGAGTGAATGCCGCGTTGACATAGAGACCCTTGCGCGCCGTCTCCGGATGCGTGCGCACGACCGGATGCTCGGCCGGAGGATATTTTTTATTGTACTCCTCGATCTCAGCCTCGCTCTTACCCTGCTTGCGCAGGCCCCGCCGAAAATGTGCAAAATCATGGATGGCCGTCTTGCCTTCGATCTTGGCCTTCACCTCGTCGCTCAACCCTGAATACGCCGCGTACATGTCCGCAAACAAAGTGTCGCCTCCAACCGGCGGCACTTCCAGCGAGCGCAGAATCGAACCCAGTGACGGCTCAAGCCGCCACGTCACGTCGCTGTGCCAGGTGTTTTCCTTGCCCGGCCGCTCGCGATCATGCGTAATGGCCAGCACCTCCGGGTATCCCGGCTTCTCGGGCGCGAAAGGATGCACCTCAAGTTCACCAAAATTCCGAGCAAAAGCCAAATGCTGCTCGGTCGTAATATCTTGATCACGAAAGAACACAACTTTCCAATCCAGCAACGCTGCTCGAACCTCGCTCAGCGTCTGTGCATCGAGGGGCAGACGCAAATCCACCCCATGAATTTCGGCTCCAATAGTGGGCGTCAGCGGCCTCACCTCAAGAACCGCCACTTCGGTCTTTCGTTGGGTCTGTGGAGTCATATCTGCGCCTCGCCTCTTGCGCCGCCAAGTTGGTCTCTGTTACCTCGCCTGTCAACGCTGCCCGGAAATGCCCAAGAAGTGTCAGGACCCCAAATGACCGAATCCTGCATAGAAGTCGCCCATGACGGCGCCATCGCCACCGTCACGATTAACCGCCCCGAAAAGCGCAACGCCATCACCAACGAAATGATGGAAGAGGTTGAGCGCACCGCCAAAAACTTCGCCAAGGACGAAAAAACCCGCGCCATCATAGTCCGCGCCGAAGGCCGGGACTTTTCCGTTGGCGCCGACCTTAGCCAGCCCCGCTTTCAAGGCGATCCGCAATCCATTCTCATGCGCCGCCGCGGCCTCGAACTCGGCGGACAAATGATGCGGGCACTTCAGGAAATCCACCAACCGGTGATCTGCGCCGTTCAAGGCATTGCCACCGGCGGCGGCGCCTGCATCCCCACCGCCTGCGACTTTCGCATTGGTGCCAACGATGCGCGCGTCGGCTACGGCGAAGTCAAGATGGGCATAAACCTGATGTGGAACGCTGTCCCCGTCTGCGTCCACCTCATCGGCCCCGCCCGCGCCAAACGCATGATCATGTCCGGCAAACTCTTCGATGCCCCCACATTGCTCAATTGGGGTTTCTTCGACGAAGTCGTACCTCGCGAAAGCCTGGACGACACAGCCCGCGCCTGGGCCGAAGAATATGCAGCCCTGCCGCCCATCGCCGTGCAAATGATCAAGCGCTCCATCAACCGCGTCACTGGAGCACTCGATCAGGCCATCATGCACATGGACGCCGACCAATGGCTTCTCACCGCCCATTCCGAAGACATGAAGGAAGCCATCGGCGCTTTCTTCGAAAAGCGGAAACCAACGTTCACAGGAAACTGAGTTTTCATGAAACTCACAGACTTCAAAGTACTGTCTTTCGATTGCTACGGCACGCTCATCGATTGGGAAACCGGCATTTGGAATGCGCTCCAACCGCTATTGCAAGGTGATGCCAAAGCTCCAAGTCCGCGAATTTCACTCGACCAGGCGTTATCGGATTTCAGCGCCGCCGAACCCGTCGTTCAGGAGCAACACCCAAACCTGCTCTATCGCGACCTGTTGGCGCGAGTGCACAACACCCTCGCGGCCGAATGGAGACTGCCAACCTCACCATTGAACGATGAACGCTTCGGCGGCTCGATCGGCGCCTGGCCCGCCTTCGCCGATACCCAAGACGCCCTCGTCTATCTCAAGCGTCACTTCAAACTGGTGATCTTGTCGAACGTGGACCGGCAAAGCTTTGCCGCCACAAACCAGAGACTGGGCGTGACCTTCGACGCGATCTGTACAGCCCAAGACATCGGCAGTTATAAACCCGATCCGAAGAACTTCAACTATCTCGTCGAACAGGTGGCGGCCATGGGTTACACCAAATCACAGATCCTCCACACAGCCCAAAGCCTCTACCACGACCTCGCGCCCGCCGAACGCCTGGGTATCGCCCGCTGCTGGATCAACCGGCGTGGCGGCCAAGGTGGCGCTACAAAACCCGTCGAGCAAATGCCCAAACTCGATTTCGAATTCCTAACCCTCGGCGCCATGGCACAGACGCACCGCGACCAGCTCGACCAGAATTAGCACATTCTTAACTGTGCCTCACGCAAACCTGACGTGCTTCACGCTTTGTAATCAGGCCAGCGTGTTTACTGTCCCAAAGAATTGCATCAGGCCTTAGAACGAGGTGGGTATCCGTGGAAAATGTCAGCGTAGACCTGCTGAAGCGCGTCATCGAATCCCAGCACGGCGGCACGGGATCGTTTGTCCAGTCGTTGCGCGTTCACAAAACCAACGGTGACAAAACGGCTTGGGATGGCGTCGTCCACGTCTTCGATCTGAAAAACCACCCACAAGCCAAACGCGCCTATGCCTGGGCCTCCCCGATCAAGGGCAGCAAAAAGCCCCGCTACTTCGCCGTGCTGCATCAGGGCGCCGTGCGCGGGCCGGGCGAAGCCGTCAAGGCCGCTGTGGCTGCTGTCAAAAAATGGGGCTAAGCCCGCCGGGCGTGCGCAGCAGCTTTTCTGCTTGACCCTGGTTTCAACGCTCGTCTCACAACAAGTTTGACAGCCTTCGTTGCCGGCTCCAGGCTCGACGTATCAAACCCGTGATAGAGCGACAAAAAGCGAAACGGATGGTCCTGATACGACTTGTACATCACATTGTTGATGTCGCTATTCGTATCGAAGTACGCCAAACGCGCCTGCTTCACGTGATGCATCAAATGGTGCCGCGCCATCAGCAACCCGAACTGATCAATCCAGCGCGTCACTTCACCACCACTCAGGGCGCGCTCCAGATAGCTGCGTAGGAATCTCAAGAATATCGCTGCGTTCTCGGTCGGTTGAACCAGAAGCAAATTGGCCGTCAAACGCGATCCCGCATTTGTGTTGCCGCCGTTCTCGTTGAACACGACGTCGGTGCCTGCACAGCGCTCCAGCAAATCTTCAACGCCACGTTGCAACAGCAAATCGATGTCCGACACGAACACAGGCAGTTTCAATTTCTTCAGCAGATTGCCCACCCGCAGGAAGCGCGCCGACTGGAAATGCGCAACAGGCAATGCGATCAAACCCTTGGGCGGCGTATCGAAACACTTTGTCGTGACAGCTTCGGCCGAAAATGCGTCGCCGGCAAAAATCAGGCGCTCGTCTTTGATACCAAGAGACTTCGCAACAGCTTTCAACTCAGCGCCGCCGCCGATCACATGCACAACCACAACGCAATTGACGTCGCAGAATTTCAGGATCGAACTGACGTACCAACGCGCATAAAGGTCGACATACTTCCGATCAGCTGCGGCAAAAAACACCGTTCGCGCCCCCAGCCGTTTGGCTGTGGCTTTCAACTCTTTCCAATCAATCTCGCGGCCTGTGGCCGTCGCCAGGCTAACGCGGGGTTCCTTCATCGGCGCAGGCGTTGGTGCCAAAATCGCGGGAACGTCGATAGCATCAATGGCCACGCGATAGTGCTTCAGCCACCCTTCCCAATCCGAACCCGGAGGCACATCGACGCGCAGAGCACGCGCCGCCGCCACCAACTGCTCCACCTGCCGGGAGCTTTGCGCATCAAGCTCGCGGCATAGAATCAAACTGGCCTCATCGTGAAGATCACGAAGCTGCAAAAGCGGATGCGGTGAAGGTACCGGCGCCTTCAGTTCGCCCAGTGCTGCCTGTGCCGCGGCATGTGCCGGCTCAAACCTCAGCAAGGCCGTCGCATACTTCGCAGCCATTTCCTTGCGACCTAGCGCGACGTTGCACGACAGCGCGGAATTCAGCAACGCCGTGTTGCCGGGAACCAGATCGGCAAGCGCCGACGCATACTTCTCGGCCGCGCCAACATCGCCCGCCTTGACGAGTTCATTGAAGCGTTCAAACGCGGCCGGCAATTGCCGTCGAATATCATCAACCAAATCCGAGGTATTTGCCGTCACCGCCTTGAGGGCCGACAACTTCTCGATGGCTTCGAGCGTGCGCCCGGCAGAGCCCAACGCGCTCACCAGTTGCCGCAGAATACCGGCATTGCCTCCCTGCAAAGATTCCAGATGCTGAAGCAGCAGCAGCGCCTCCTGCGCACGCCCTTCCCCGCTAAGGCATTGTGCAAGGCTTTGCAGCCCCGCAAGACTGGCAACCCGAACGGGCAGGTTCTGCACGGCACGCCGCCGTTCAAACAGAATGTCCATTTGCAACAGATTGCCGTTCTGCACACCGGACAATCTGTGAAACTCGGTAACTTCCGTGCAGTGGAAACCCATATCGTTCAACTGGGCAAACACCGCCTCCGCCCGTGCGCCGCCTATATTGTATTCAACCAGCGAAATCTCGACCAGAATGTAGTCGGCCTGGCTCAGCACGGTTTGCCCGCCGCGCAATACGTCAAGCTCCGACCCTTGCGTGTCAATTTTCACAAAATCGAACCGCCGCCCCTGGAACAGATCGTCAAGCCGCACTTTGTCAACTTCATGCTTGACCACCACGTCGTCGCGGAAGAAATGAGTATTCTCGCGATAAAGCGAACTGCCTGTCGACTGCAGCCACTCCTTTGTCAAATACAGTTCCGCGCGGCCCGCTTCACGCGAAGCTGCAACGCCATACAATTCGAATCCAATTTCCGCCAGTGCTTTTTGGCAGAACGGATTGGGCTCTATAAGCGTCGGCACGCAGTCCGGAAAAACATTCAGAAATTGCTGCGCAAAGCTGCCCACATGCGCGCCAACATCAAGCACAGTGCGCGGAGAAAAGCCTTGAGCCTTGAGCGCCTCAAGAATGTCGATTTTCATCGGCGCCCCGCCGCGCGCTTTTTTGCAGGCGCTTTGGCCTTGCGCTCACCGGCCGCGGGCTTGGTGACCTTCGCCGCAGCCAAGGCGATGTCGGCATCAGTCCAAATTCGTTTGTCAGCGCGAATGGGCCGCGCAAGATGCAGCCGCGAGAGCTTTGCCTTGTAGAGTCCGATATAGTCCTCTACCGCCAGCACTTCTTGGCCCTCATGATCGAGAGCGGCACCAACTTCCAGATAACTCGCAAGGCCAATGAGATCCGGCCGGGGCAGACGGCCATGCTTATGATCGTCGCACATAATCTGGTATAAGTCTTCAAGCCGCTCAACAAGCAATTCCATGTCAAACAGCTTGCATTTGTCGCGGTTCTTTTTTAGGGACACTTTATAGGACTGAACCGCTGGCCGGTCATGACCAAGAGCAATAGCCCGCTCGACATAATCCTGCGGACGCGTAACCACCAGATCCTTCAATCCCGCCGAACGCACCAGGCTGCCGCAGACACGCGAAGCAAAACTGCGTCCCGACAACGTCAACACCGGCACGCCCATAAAAAGCGCATCCGAAGCCGTCGTGTGCGCCCCATACGGCGCTGTATCCAGAAACAGATCCGCCAGCGCATAGCGTGCCAGAT
>JANOFD010000151.1:0-1443 GCA_031413455.1 Rhodobiaceae bacterium | reverse complement strand
GGTGGTCGAAGTCCTGCAAGAAATGCACAAGGCCGAAGTGCTGGCACTGGGTGGCGTCGCCGAAGGAGAATCTTTATCGGGATCCCTGACCAAAACCACCCGGCTGCGATTTTCCTGGTTGTTCGTGAACTTGCTGACAGCAATCATCGCCTCAATCGTGATCGGCTTTTTCGAGGCCTCGCTGGAAAAAGCCGTAGCACTGGCAATTCTGATGCCCATCGTGGCGTCGATGGGCGGTAACGCCGGCACCCAGACTTTGACGGTTGTGGTGCGAGCACTTGCAACGAAAGAACTAAATCAGGCGAATTTATGGCGTGTCATCAACCGTGAGATGATCATCGGCGTGACCAACGGCACTGGTTTCGCTTTGCTGGCTGCTGGCATAACATGGGTGTGGTTCCAGAACTTGGCGCTTGCGGGCGTGATAGCATCTGCGATGTTGATCAACCTGCTCGCCGCTGCAGTGTCGGGCGTGTTCGTGCCACTGGCATTGAATAAAGCAGGTGTCGATCCGGCGGTCTCTTCTCCGGTGGTAGTGACGACGGTGACCGACGTCGTCGGTTTTGTATCTTTTTTGGGATTAGCAACGTGGCTGCTACTAAATTGACTCGATTTTTCTTGCGGGCAATGGCCTGCACAATCTTTCTCACCGCGCCAGCGATAGCCGGCAGCTGGAACTCGTCTGAGCGTCTTGAGCGGGCGCGTTCGGGGCTCGCGGCAACGTCGGTGAACGACCTCATCTACGTCGGCGGTGGCGCAGCGGCCGGTGACCCCGCAAATGCGTTCGATGTGTTTGACCCGGAAAAAGAGTCTTGGCGCGCCCTTCCCGCGTTGCCTGTTGGCCTGATCAGCTTTGCAATGGCTGCAACCGGCAAACAGATTTATGTCAGTGGCGGCTATTCAGCCGACGACCCCGGCGAACCCCGCAAAGATGTCTGGGTCTATGACATTGACGCCGCCGCCTGGACACGCAAGGCCTCAATGCCCTTGGCGCGGGCAGCACATGCGATGGCGTCGGTTGGCGGCAAGATTTATGTGATCGGCGGCTCGGGTGCTGAAGCCGGCAAGACCTTGATCTACAATCCGCAATCCGACAGTTGGAAAACCGGACCAAACCTCGCCACCCCAAGGCGCGCGCTGGCAGCGGCCTCCGACGGAAAGAAAATTTACGTGATCGGTGGCATCAAAAGCGACGGCAGTGTCTCAGCGGCGCTGGAAGTGTTTGACCCGGCAACTGCCGCCTGGACGTCATTGCCAGTCATGCCAGCTGCGCGCGGCGCCTTGACCGCCGCCATCGTCAACGGACGCTTGCACGTCGTCGGCGGCGCGACCTGGAAACCTCTCAGAACCTATGCAAACCACGATGTATACGACATCGCTGCACGCACCTGGAGCAAAGCCCAATCCCTTCCTTCCGCGCGCCAGGGCATGGCCTCCGGCGTC
>JANOFD010000150.1:0-2908 GCA_031413455.1 Rhodobiaceae bacterium | reverse complement strand
GATGTCGATGATGGGCTTGGCCACAATGCCCGGGATCGCCGTGCTGCCGATGTGATGAAGCCGAACCAGGGTCTTCCCCAACTGCTCTCGAAGCAATTGAGCCTCAGATTCAAAGTCGAGCTTCCAGCGTGGATCATGCGGTCTGATTACTTTGGTCATCTGTCGAGTGTATCAGGCGGGACGAATGTTCGTAACGGAGCAAAGATGGTGGTTCGTGATGTTTCGAATTGGGATCGATGAACCGGAAAACTCGTGTGCTACTGACAAAATTGACCGCGCAGCTTGACAATTTCACTGTCGAGTAATACATCTATGACACAATCGTAATACAACGGAAACCCCATGGGCACGCTCACTGTCAAACTGTCTCCCCTGCTCGAGGCGCAACTGGAGACGCTCGTCCGCCGCCGGGGCCAGCGCAAAAGCACTCTCGTGCGCGAGGCGATCGAACGCCTCGTTGCCGAACCCGGCGAACCGCCGAAAGGCAGCGTTCTCGACCTGTTGAAAGATCTCAAAGGGATTGGCAACGGTCCAAGCGATCTATCGACCAACAAGAAGTACATGCGCGGCTTCGGCAAGTGAGCATTCGTACAATTACCGATACCGGCCCTCTTGTTGCCTTTTTTTCAAAGAGAGACTCGCATCACGACTGGGCTGTTGAGCAGTTCGCGAGCTTGACTCCGCCGCTATTCACTTGCGAACCGGTCATGACCGAAGTGTGCTTTCTACTTGCGGGCGCCGGTGTTGATCCCAATCACGCCCTTGAGGCTGTGGCCAGAGGCGGGTTGAAGGTTGATTTCCCCCTCGCCGCCGAGATCGACCCCATTCGCCGTCTTGTGGCCCGATACCGCGACGCCGACATCTCACTCGCCGACGCCTGCCTTGTGCGCATGTCGGAAATCCACTCGCGCTGCCAGGTGATGACCGTGGACCGAGACTTCCTGATCTACCGCCGGGACGGGCGGCGGACAATCCCACTGATCGCGCCGTTTGGATGAATTGGACCGGAGAATAATTCGGTGACAGTCCAGCACTCCCACTGATTTTTACGCGGAACCAATGGCTCCTGTCCGCGTTTCCAATTCACGTGAACGCTGGTTGCGACCGATTGGCGGAACCGTGTTTCGATGGATGTGGAGATATGGATTTGCCGCCTGATAGAGCGACGCCGGTGGTCGAGGCCGCAAAGGGCCCGGCGCAGTCCGAGTTGACCGTGCGAGCGCTCAGCCTGCGGATACGTCAGCAGGAAATTCTTGGCGAACTTGGGGTCGCCGCCCTGAAGGGCGCGGGATTGGATGAACTGCTTAATCAAACAGTTTGCCTGGCAGCCGAAGGGCTTGAAGCCGAATTCTGCAAGATTCTCGAGCATCGTCCCGATCAAAAAGAGTTTTTGGTGCGCGCGGGCCTAGGCTGGAATGCGGGTGTCGTCGGCTCGGCGGTCGTCGGCGACGATATCAGTTCGCCAGCCGGGTTTGCTTTGCGCACGGGCAAGCCTGTCATCTCTAATCATCTTGAAAACGAGGAACGTTTTCGAACGCCGGATTTGCTGATGCAGCACGGTATCCGGCGCGCCATGAATGTGATCCTGCAAGGGGATGGCGCGCCCTTCGGCGTTTTGGAGGTCGATGCGCGCTCGGAGGGCGACTTCTGTGCCAGCGACATCTCTTTCTTGCAGGGTTTGGCCAACGTTCTGGGGATGGCCATCGATCGCGAGCAGCGCGAGCGCCGGCTTAAAATGGCGGTCGAACGGCAAGAGCTTTTGCTTAAGGAGATCCATCATCGGGTCAAGAACAGCCTCGGTCTGGTGACGTCCATGCTTTCACTGCATGGCGGCAGAAATAACGGGACCGAGTTACAAGTGCAATTGCAAGAGGCAGCCAATCGCGTTTCTGCGATCGCCCGGGTGCACGAGCGCCTCTACAGGAACGACGACATCGAGCGGGTCGATCTCGGCGGCTACCTTCGGGATGTGTGTGGCGATCTCGATCTTTCCGCACCCCGTAGTACGGTCGAGGTTGCGGCCGTCGAAGGCGTGCGCATCTCCACGGATCGAGCGATCCCTCTTGTGCTGCTCGCAACCGAGCTTGTCATCAATTCCATCAAGCATGCCCACCCCGGTCAGGCAAACGGCAGTGTCATGGTAGAGCTGAAGAAACAGGGTGACGACCACATCGTGTTGACCGTCGCCGACGACGGCATCGGCTTGCCTGAGGGATTCGATCAGCACGACGCAAAGGGGCTCGGCATGCGCATGGTGCGCGCATTCACGGAACAACTGAGTGCCACGCTAAGCGTTCGCGACCGTAAGCCCGGATGTGAGTTTGTACTTGTAGTCCCGATCATGGCCGGAAACTGAATCCAGTTGCATAAACATTAGTCGACGCCCTTTCGCCCAAGTCGTCCCCGATCAAGCGGTGGCTGATGACATGCAGCTGGAAGAGTGGCTGCTCAAAATACTGTCGCGCTGCCTCGGCGATCACTTCACCCTTGAGCACACGAAGTCGAGCAGTTCTGCGCCCATAGTGCCCGGGATCACAGGATGGCCTTTGGTGCGCCAATCGCTTTCGTATTGGATCGAATAGGCCGAGTAGGACACTCGTCTGAGGCAATCGACGGCGGCCTGGCGGGGTGTGTTCGGGCCGTCTTCTTCATGGTGGTATTTGTTCTTTTCCATGAAATAGACGAGGCCATCCGATTCCTTGTGGATGCTGTCGACATCAATCAGCGTCGTGTGACGCGTGTCCTGCCAGTTCTCGGCCTTGGCGCCGGCGCTCGACACGGCAAACAGCGCCACAACATACAAACCGACACGGATGGAACAGGACAACGTCATGGCGAGTTCTCCCTTGGTTTCGCGAAGGGTACCATGCGCCTGCCCGACCCGCGCCGAGATCGAGGAGATCCGTGG
>JANOFD010000149.1:0-4522 GCA_031413455.1 Rhodobiaceae bacterium | reverse complement strand
CTCGCCTATGTCGACGTCTTCCAACACGGCATCCGCAGCCACCTCGGCACCTTCAAAAAATACCCGCCCAAGAAAGTGCTGGGCCAGAAAGCGAGTTGATCCCTGGGAGCGCCGGCGTCCAGCCGGCACTTTGTGACGCGGCGACGAAAGAGCCGGCAAAATGCCGGCGCTCCCAGAGTCACAACAACCCTAACTCCGCCAACTCACGCCGCAATTTATCCGGCAAACCTGCAGCGCCGCCTTTGCCGATATCGGGCGGTGCTTCTTTGGCGTCGAGATAGCGCCAGCCTTGAAACGGCCGCCGCGGGCGCGGACTGACCAGCACCAGGTCTTTGTCGTAAACCAGATGACAACGCCCCACGCCTTCACTATCGACGAACGGCCGGATGTCGAGCAGCTTCTGGCGCAGCGCAACATGGCCCTTGATCACCCAATAGAGTGATCCACCGGCAAGAATCTCATCGCGGCGCTTGGGCACCATGCGTGTCGTGTGTTTCAGCTCCAGCGTCCGCCCACGCTTTTTCTGCGCCGCCAGATGTTCCTTCTGCCAACCACGCAAATCTTCAATCGAATCAACGCCGACGCAAAGCTTGATCAGATGCAGGCTCAGTTGGAGCCCTTCATCTCATCCGCATCAAGCGATCCGTCATTGTTCTTGTCGAGTTCGGCAAAGCCCTTCATCTGGCCGGCCTGAAACTCTTCAACCGACACTTTACCGTCGCCATTGCCATCGAGCTTCTTGCGCTCATCAGCGGTTAGTCGCATTTCGCCTTCGTCGATCTTGCCGTTCTTGTTCTTGTCCGCAGCAAATGCCGTCCGCGCCACTTCGTTGCGAAACTCTTCCTTGCTGACAAGACCGTCACCGTTGACGTCGGCTGTGCCTGCCAACGCGACCGAAATTGCCGCGACTGCAGCAGCCATCGAAATCAAAAGACGCATCACCATTGTGTTTTCTCCATTCAAGCGGTTGATTTCAGGGCAAACGCCCACAGCCAAGCCCACAATATCATACGAAAAGACACGACGCCTAGTCTTGCTTTCCAAGCGCAAGAAGCGGTGTAATGATCCTAACCAGCTGTGGAGAATCAAGCCATGAAATTGTACCCAAAATTATCCGCTTGCCTCGCGGCAGCCTCACTCGGCGTTGCAGTGATGGCAATACCGCCCGCCGCCGCCGCCGAGCTCAGATGCAGCTCAAACCCCGGCGGCGAAAACTATTGCCGTACTGACACCTCACGTGGTGTTGACTTGCTCTATCAACACTCAGGTCAGCCCTGCTACCAGCACGACACTTGGGGATACGATGACCGTGGCATCTGGGTCTCCAACGGTTGCACGGCGACGTTTCGCGTCGGAGAGCCAGAACGCGATCACGGCGACGATGATACCGCCGCAAAAGTCGGCCTTGGCGTATTGGCGCTCGCCATTCTTGGCGCGGCCGCGTCCGATCAGAACAACAACAATAGCAACCAACCGCAGAACGACTACGACGATTACGGCGACGACAATACGCTCATCATTTCTTGCGATTCAAGCAAGAACAAATACCGTCATTGTCCGGTGCGCATCCAAAACCGCGTTGAACTCGTCCGTAAAAAAAGCAAAAGCGCGTGCCGTTTCAACAAAACCTGGGGCTACGACCGCCGCGGCGTCTGGGTCAACAAGGGTTGCCGCGCCGAGTTCGCAATTTATTGACCAAGCAGCCACTCACTCTTCGTCTTCAAAGCTGACAATCACGGCGCCCTCAGTGACCTGATCACCAGGTTTGTAGGGCGCCGCTTTCACGACCAGATCGCCGGGCGCCGCCAGCGTGTGCTCCATCTTCATCGCTTCCATAACCGCCAGCGCCTGACCGCGCCGCACGCGATCACCCGCTTTGGCCAGCATCTGAATAATCTTGCCTGGCATCGGCGCGCGAATATCCGTGACCGCGCCGTGCGCATGCTCCGCCGCCTCCAGCGGATCATGCAGGGTGAAAGACCAGCTGCGCCCCCTCTGCAGCACGACAAGATCGCGGTCCAACGTCAACACGCGCGCCACCTCACGCCGTCCGTTAAAGTCAGCGCTAACCAGACCATCCACCAGCGTCGCCACAACCTCACCCGACCACTCGTCCAGCGACAAGCGCCAGCCTTCCTTCAGATAGGACACCGCAACTGCCCGCTCATTCAGGCGAATAACATCCGCCTGTCGTACACCACCAAGCCGCCAGCCATCCAACTTTGCCCATGGCGATGCATCCGCGCCTCTGGACAAAATCTGAAACAGCGCCGCAAACAAAACCGCCTCGACAGGGGCAGGCGTCGGCGCGCAAGGCAGGTCCGCCTTGTGCCGCTCAATAAATCCAGTGTCGATCCTGCCCTCAACAAATGCCGCGTGCCGCAATGTCGAAATCAGAAATGCCAGGTTCGTGCGCACACCGGCAACTTCGGCGGTTTCAAGCGCCCCGGCCAGCCGTGACAGCGCCCCAGTCCGCGTTTCATCCCAGGCGATGACCTTCGCGATCATCGGGTCATAGAACATCGAGACCTCGCCGCCTTCGGCAACGCCGGCGTCCACCCGCACATGCGCGTCCTCAACTGGCAACCTCAACCGCACCAGCCGCCCAATCGACGGCAAAAACCCCTTTGCCGGGTCTTCGGCATAAAGCCTGGCCTCAACCGCGTGCCCCTCGATCGAAAGCAGCGATTGTTCCAGCGGCAGCTTCTCACCAGCGGCCACCCGCAGCTGCCACTCAACCAGGTCAAGCCCTGTTATCATCTCAGTGACAGGATGCTCGACCTGCAGCCGTGTGTTCATCTCCATGAAATAGAAGCTGTCGCCGCCGAGCCCGCGCGACCCATCCACGATAAACTCGACCGTGCCCGCCCCTTGATAGCCAATGGCCTTGGCGCATTTGACGGCGGCATCTCCCATCTGCTTGCGCATCGCCAGCGACATGCCCGGCGCCGGCGCCTCCTCGATCACCTTCTGGTGGCGCCGCTGCAGCGAACAGTCGCGCTCGAACAGATGCAGCGCATTACCATGACTGTCGGCGAAAACCTGAATCTCGATGTGCCGCGGCGCTTGCACATATTTTTCGATCAGCACCCGCGCATCGCCGAACGCAGACTGCGCCTCGCGCTGCGCCCCTTCCAGAGCCTTCCCAAAGTCACCCGCTTTATCGACGCGCCGCATTCCCTTGCCGCCGCCACCCGCCACCGCCTTGATCAAAACCGGAAAACCAGTCTTCTCCGCCTCGCGCGCCAGCACTGCATCCGTTTGATCCGCGCCAAGATAACCCGGCACCACCGGCACCCCGGCCTTGATCATCAAGGCTTTCGCCGCATCTTTCAGGCCCATCGCCCGAATGGCGCTGGCCGGTGGACCGACGAAAATCAAACCGGCCTTGGCACAAGCCTCGGCAAATTCCGGATTCTCCGACAAAAAGCCATAACCCGGATGCACAGCCTGCGCGCCGCTCACCCGCGCGGCATCCAGGATCGCCGCAACATTCAAATAACTTTCCCGCACCGGTGCAGGCCCCACCCGCACGGCCTGATCGGCCATCGCAACATGCGGCGCGCCCGCATCAGCGTCCGAATAGACAGCAATGGTGCGAAGGCCCATGCGCTTGGCCGTGCGCATCACCCGGCACGCGATCTCGCCGCGATTGGCGACCAGCAACGATGAAAACATCAGCGCCCTACTCTGACCAACTGGGCTTGCGCTTCTCAAGGAACGCCGTCAGCCCTTCTTTGGCTTCATCGCTCGCCCGCCGCTCGGCAATCCGCCGCGACGTATCGGCCATCACATGACTGTCAATCGGCTGCCCTGCTACCGCATTGATCAACTCTTTCGCCGCGTTGATGGCTCCCGGCGCACAGGTGAAAATTTGCTGCACAATGCGCTCGGCCTCTTGCGCCAGCGCATTGTTGTCCTCGACGACCGTGTGCACCAACCCCAATGACATGGCCGTCGGTGCATCAAAGCGCTCAGCCGTCAGGAAATAGCGATGCGCCGCGCGCGGCCCGATAGCGCGGATCACATAGGGCGAGATCACCGCCGGAATAATGCCAAGTCTGACTTCCGATAAGCCAAACGACGCCGTCTTGGTCGCAATCGCCATATCGCACGCCGACAAGATCCCGCACCCGCCCGCCATCGCTGCACCATGCACCAGCGCAATCGTCACCTGCGGTAGCGTGTGCAGCAGATGCAGCATCCCCGCCATGTCGCCCGCGTCTTCGCGATTGTCGGCCGCAGAGTAATCCGCCGCCGCTCGCATCCAAGCCAGATCGGCACCTGCGGAAAAACTCGGTCCCGCCCCTTCGACCAGAACAACCCGCACCCCGTCGGCGCCCTTCAATGTCTTGAAGATGTCGATCAAGCGCTCAATGACGGTGGGGTTGAAGGCGTTGTGAACTTTGGGGCGGTTGAGCGTCGCGCAGGTGCAGGTGGCACAGACCTTTGTGAACACCGGCAGCGCGGTGGCCCAGGTGCAGTTCGTGTTTCCGATTCCCTACGAAGGGGCCATCGACCG
>JANOFD010000148.1:0-7040 GCA_031413455.1 Rhodobiaceae bacterium | reverse complement strand
CGCGACGCCGGGCACCACTTCTTCCCGCTTGGCGATCGAGGAGACGCGAAACAAGCCGGCGTGACGGATGAGTTCTTGTGTCAGCGTTTCGATGTGCGACATCACATCGGGCAGATCGGCGAAGGCGCGCGACACGTCCTTGACCACGTCCATCACCGAAAGTTGGGCGTATTCGCGATTGAGTTCGGTCACGCGCTGGCGGCGTTCGCGTTCCCAGCCGGGCAGGCGCTCGAGCAGAACGGCAAGGTCGGTCTGCAACGGTTCGAGCTTGACGGCGATCGCCTTGCGCTCGGCATCGGGCAGGGCACCGAAGTCTTCCGGCTTCATGACGCCGCTCTCAACAATGGGGGCGAAGGTGAAACCGACGGGCGTGCGCAGCAGGGCGAAGTGCTGGGTGCGGGCCTTTTCGCTCAAGGCCTCGAAGGCTTGCTCCTGGGCATGGTTGACGCTGTCGACGGCGGTACGGCGGCGCGCCTGATACTCGTCGCTTTCGAAGATGGTGGGGATCAACGACTGCAGTTCGTCGATGGCCTCGTCCATCGCGTCTTTGAATTTTTGGGCGCGGCCGTGCGGCAGTGCGATGGCGCGCGGACGGTCGGGCTGGACGAAATTGGCGACATAGACCCAATCCCCTGGGGCGGGCATTTTCGCGGCGTATTGGTCGATCAAGGAGAGGACAGTGCCGTGGCGGGCGGTGCCGCGTTCGCCCAGAACAAAGACGTTGAAGCCCGGCTTGTCGATGCGGGCGCCGAGGTCCAGCGCTTCCAGGGCGCGGGCTTGTCCGATCAGGCCTTCGAAAGGTTTCAGTTCAGCGGTGGTCTTAAAGGCGAGCGATTTGGGATCACAGACGCGGCGTAGGCGCGCAGGCATGAGCCGGAGTGGGTGTTTGTGCATTTCTGCTTGAAGGTTCGTCATGGTTTGACGATGTATCCGGGTGGGCAGTGGACGAAAAGGGGGAATATTGCTCCGAACGGACTATGGCGATGTGCTGCGTGGGGTTTATAGTGGTCACGCACGGCCGCAGCGGGGGTCAAACAAGAACGCCCTGGCCAGTTCGGTGGAGGAGACTGCGCAGACTATGAGTATCGACGCCATGAACGCGCCGGCCAAAGCGAAACTTGGGGGCATGAGTACTACAGATATTTCCAACCCCGATTATTTTCACAAGGTGGTCGATTGCCAATGGGCTTGTCCGGCGCACACACCGGTGCCGGAATATATCCGGATGATCGCGGCTGGTCGTTATGCCGATGCCTACATGGTCAACTGGAACTCGAATGTGTTTCCCGGGATTTTGGGACGGACGTGTGATCGTCCGTGCGAACCCGCCTGCCGGCGTGGCCGGGTGGAAGACGAACCAGTTGCGATCTGCCGCTTGAAGCGGGTGGCTGCCGACAACAAGGGCGAAATTCGTGACCGGCTGCCGCAACCGGCTTCGGTAAAAAATGGCAAACGCATTGCGCTGATTGGCGGTGGTCCTGCATCGCTGACGGTGGCGCGCGATTTGTTGCCGCTTGGCTATCACGTTGTCATTTACGATCAGGATCCGCACGCAGGCGGTATGATGCGAACCCAGATCCCGAAGTTCAGATTGCCAGAACAGGTTTTGGACGAAGAGGTCGGTTTTATCACCGATCTCAAGCCTGAACTGAAACTCGGACAGCGCATTGACAGTATGAACGCCGTTTTGGCTGAAGAATATGACGCGATCTTTGTCGGTTGCGGTGCGCCGCGAGGACGCAATCTCGAGATCCCAGGCCGCGAGGAAGCCAAAGCCAACATTCATATCGGGATTGACTGGCTGGCTTCGGTTTCGTTCGGGCATACGACCAAAATCGGGAAGCGGGTGATTGTGCTGGGCGGGGGCAATACCGCGATGGACTGTTGCCGGACCTCGCGCCGCCTGGGTGGCGATGATGTGAGAGTTGTGGTTCGTTCGGGCTTTGAGGAAATGAAAGCCAGCCCGTGGGAAAAAGAGGACTCTATGCGGGAAGGCATACCGATCCATAACTTCCTGGTGCCCAAATCATTTTCCCACATCAATGGCCGCTTGACCGGGGTGGTGTTCGAGAAGGCGAAGGCCGTTCTTGACGGCAAGGGCAAGCGAACGCTGGTGCCTTCGGGTGAGCCCGACGTGAAGATGGAATGCGACGACGTGCTGGTCGCGGTGGGCCAAGAGAACGCGTTTCCCTGGATCGAACGCGACGCCGGGATCGAATTCGACAAGTGGGGCATGCCGCTGGTCGACGAGGTGACCTATCAATCGTCGAACCCTAAGGTATTTTTCGGCGGCGATGCGGCGTTCGGGCCTAAGAACATCATCTGGGCGGTGGCGCACGGCCACGGCGCGGCGATTTCGATCGACCAGTTTTGCCAAGGCCGTGACGTGAAAGACCGGCCGCCGCCGCTGGTCAATCTGATGAGCCAGAAGATGGGCATTCACGAGTGGTCGTACGACAACGACATCTCGAACGATTTGCGTTTCAAAGTGCCGCATCTGCCGAACGAAATCGCACTGAAAGACGTACGGGCGGAAGTTGAGCTCGGTTTCGACCGCAAGCTGGGCTTCGCGGAGGCGCAGCGTTGCCTGAACTGCGATGTGCAGACGGTGTTCGAGGCCAAGCTTTGCATCGAATGCGATGCTTGCGTCGATATATGCCCGCTTGACTGCATCACGTTTACGCAGAATGGCGAAGAAAAGGATTTGCGCACGCGGTTGACGGCGCCCGCGAAAAACGTGAGCCAAGACCTCTACGTTGCCGATGGATTGAAGACTGGCCGCGTGATGGTGAAGGACGAAGATCTTTGTCTTCATTGCGGGTTTTGCGCCGAACGTTGTCCCACCGGTGCGTGGGACATGCAGAAAGTACTTCTCGAAACAGCGCAGGCAGGCCAGTCATGCCAAAACCGATAGAAGCGACGAACGATTTCGTCGTCAAGTTCGCCAACGTCAATGGTTCGGGCTCGGCCAGCGCCAACGAGATGTTCGCGCGCTCGATCCTGCGCATGGGCGTGCCGATCGCTACGCGCAACATATTCCCGTCGAACATCCAGGGTTTGCCGACGTGGTACGAGGTGCGCGTGTCGGGCGAAGGTTGGATCGGGCGGCGCGGCGGTTGCGATTTGATGGTGCCGATGAACCCGCAGACCTGGGACAAGGACGTCGCTTCGATCGATCCGGGCGGTTATCTGTTTCACGATTCGTCCAAACCGTTGCCGCCCTCGAAATTCCGCGCTGACGTCAATGTCATTGGCGTTCCGCTGACGGAGATGGCCAACAGCCGATACGACAATCCGCGCGACCGGCAATTGCTCAAGAACGTCATCTGCATCGGCGCGCTCGGCGCGCTGCTGGAGATGGAACACGGCGAGCTCGAGAAACTGGTCGGCGAACAATATGCGGGCAAAGACCGCCTGATCAAACCGAATCTGGAGGCGCTGGGTCTGGGCCGGGACTATGTGCGCGAGCATCTGCGGAATATGTGCGGCCTCAGGATTGTCAGGTCAGACAAGGTGGGCAATCGCATTTTTATCGACGGCAACGACGCGGCGGCGTTGGGCGCGGTTTACGGCGGGGCGACGGTTGCCGCGTGGTATCCGATCACGCCGTCGACCTCGATGGCGGAAGCATTCGGGGCGCATTGCAAGAAATTGCGCATCGATCCGGAGACGAAGAAAAACCGCTTTGCCATCGTGCAGTCGGAAGACGAGTTGTCTGCGATCGGTACCGTGATCGGCGCCGGGTGGAACGGGGCACGCGCCTTTACGGCGACGTCCGGACCGGGCATTTCGTTGATGCAAGAATTCCTGGGCCTTGCGTATTTTGCTGAGGTTCCGGCGGTCATCTTCGACATTCAACGCGGCGGGCCGTCGACCGGCATGCCGACGCGAACGCAGCAATCGGATCTGAAGATTTGCGCTTACGCTAGTCACGGAGACACCAAGCACGTGTTGCTGCTGCCGGAAGATCCGGGTGAGGCGTTTGAATTTGCGGCGCAGTCGTTCGATCTGGCCGAGCGGTTGCAGACGCCGGTCTTCGTGCTGCTCGACCTCGACATCGGGATGAACGACTGGCTGACGAAGCCTTTCACCTGGGATGACAAGCGCGCCTATGACCGCGGCAAGGTGATGACGGCGGAAGAGTTGGAAGCGGGCAAGGAGTTCGGGCGCTATCTCGATGTCGACGGCGACGGGGTTCCCTTCCGCACGCTGCCGGGGACGCATCCGAACAAGGGTGCGTATTTCACGCGCGGCACGTCGCGCAACCGCTATGCCAAATATTCCGAAGAAGGCCACGACTACGTCGATAACATGCAGCGATTGCTGCGCAAGTTCGATACGGCCAAAAAAATGGTGCCCAAGCCCATTGTCCGCCAGGCGACGCAACCGGCGCGTTACGGGGCGATCTATTTTGGTTCTACGTCGGCTGCGATGGACGAGGCGATGGCAAAGCTTGAGGCTCAAGGCATCCATATCGACACCATGCGCCTGCGCGCATTTCCATTCGCCGACGAGGTGATCGAGTTCGTCAACGCGCACGAGCAGGTGTTCATGATCGAGCAGAACCGTGACGCGCAGATGCGCATGCTGCTGGTCAACGAAGGCGCGATCGATCCGGCGCGCTTTATATCCATTCTTCACTTTGACGGTACGCCGATCACGGCGCGCTTTATCACGGCGGAAATCGAGGCGCGGCTCAAAGCCTTCGGCAAGCCGACGCGGACGAGGGTTGTGTCATGACATATCTGGTCAAGCCGAAATTCCGCCATCCGGCACTGGAGAAGAACGAGCTCGGCTTTACGCGGCGCGATTATGAAGGCGCGATCTCGACCTTGTGTGCGGGGTGCGGGCATGATTCGATTTCGGCGGCGTTGATTCAAGCCTGTCATGAGCTCAACATCGAGCCGCACCGGGTGGCGAAACTTTCGGGGATCGGCTGCTCGTCGAAGACGCCGGATTATTTGCTCGGCCAAAGCCACGGCTTCAACAGCGTGCACGGGCGCATGCCGTCGGTGCTGACGGGGGCCAACCTCGCCAATCGCAATCTGATTTATCTCGGCATTTCCGGCGACGGCGATAGCGCCTCGATCGGGCTTGGTCAGTTCGTCCACTGCGTGCGGCGCGGCGTGAACATGGTCTACATCACCGAGAACAACGGCGTTTACGGATTGACCAAGGGGCAGTTTTCGGCGACCGCCGATCGCGGCTCGAAGTCGAAGGCGGGCGGCACGAACAACGACGCGCCGATCGATCTGGTCGGCATGGCGCTGATGGCGGGGGCGACGTTCGTTGGACGCTCGTTCTCGGGCGACAAGGGGCAGCTGGTGCCCTTGATCAAGGCCGCGATCGCGCATAACGGGCCCGCCTTCATCGATGTGATCAGCCCCTGCGTGGCGTTCAACAATCATGCCGGTTCGACGAAGAGTTTCGACTTTGTGCGCGAGCACAACGAGGCGGTCAACAGCATCGACTTCATCGAAGGCCGGGCCGAGATCACGGTCGACTACGCGCCGGGCACGGCGCAAGACGTGGAACAGCACGACGGGTCGATCATCCGTCTGCACAAGCTCCACGACGGCTACGATCCGACGGACCGGGTTGCCGCTATGAACCATTTGCAGACGCACCACGAGGCGGGCGAGTTGGTGACGGGGTTGCTTTATATCGATCCTAATCCGCGCGACATGCACGGGTTCTTGCGCACGGTCGATGTGCCGCTGAACAGGTTGGGTGCGAAGGAACTTTGCCCGGGCGCGAAAATCCTGGAGTCAATCAACGACGAATATCGCTAGGGAGTTTTAATTATGAGCCGGCTTCAAGGCAAGCGCGCAATTGTGACGGGCGCGGGATCAGGTATCGGGCGGGCGTCGGCCAAGATGTTCGCGCGCGAGGGCGCTGAGGTTTTGTGTGTCGACAAAACAGAGGCCGCGCACGAAACGGTGGAGATGATCACCAAGGCCGGAGGACATGCGATTGGCATGACTGCGGATGCGGGCGTCGAGGCTGACGTCAAAGCCTATGTCGCGCGATGTACGAAAGAGTTTGGCGGCTTGGACGTGATCTATGCCAATGCGGGAATTTCGGGCGGATATATTCCGGTGACGGAGCAGACTGTCGAGCAATGGCTGGAGGTTTTGCGGGTCAACTTGATCGGCCCGTTTCTGGCCATCAAGCATGTGGCGCCGTTGATGGTGGCGCAGCAGAAGGGATCGATTGTGTGTACGGCCTCGGTCGCGGGTCTGCGCGCCAATGCGGGGCCGACACCTTATTCGGCGTCGAAGGCGGGGGTCATTTCGCTCGTGCAAACGACCGCGAACGAACTTTATGGCACAGGTGTCCGCGTCAACGCGATTTGTCCGGGGTTGATTGAAACCGGCATGACCAAGCCGATCTTTGATGGTGCCCGGGCGCGCGGCAATGAGGGCCGTATCGGGCAGCTCAATCCGACGGCGCGGTATGGCAACCCGGAAGAGATTGCGGCAATGGCGCTATTTCTGGCGTCAGACGAGGCGTCGTATGTGAATGGTCAAGCTTACGCGGTTGATGGCGGGCTGACTTCGACGCTGCCATTCGTTGTGCGGAAATAAAATGATGTTCGACAGCGCTCGCCTAAAGAAATTCATCGGAACCTGCTGGGACGATGCGATCGTACCGTCGATTACCGAGTACATCCGCATTCCCAACAAGTCACCGTACTATGACCCGCAATGGGTTGAACACGGGTACATGGATGACGCGGTCAAGTTGATGGAGGCTTGGGCGCGCGAAAAGATTTCAACACTGTCGGGCGCGACGTTGGAGGTCGTGCGGTTGCCGGGGCGCACGCCGGTGATTTTCATCGAGGTGCCCGGTGAAGGTGCAGATACGGTACTGCTCTACGGCCATCTCGACAAGCAACCCGAGATGCAGGGCTGGTGGGAGGGGTTTGGGCCGTGGACGCCGGTGATGAAGGGCGAGCGGCTTTATGGGCGCGGTGGTGCGGATGACGGCTATGCGATGTACGGCGCGATCACGGCGCTGTTGGCGCTGAAGGATCAGGG
>JANOFD010000147.1:0-15931 GCA_031413455.1 Rhodobiaceae bacterium | reverse complement strand
ATCAGGATTTCTCCCCTCTCCGCCCGCTCGTCGATTGGCTGGACTACAACGGCTACACATTAGTCACCAAAAACGTGCGCGAATTCACTGACGCCACCGGCCGCCGCAAGGCCAAAAGCAACATGGACATCGAAATGTGCGTCGACATGATGGAGATGGCCGACACCATCGATCATATCGTGCTTTTCACCGGCGACGGCGATTTTCGCCGTGTCGTTGAGGCGGTCCAGCGCCGCGGCCGCCGCGTCAGCGTGATCTCCACCTTGCGTACCCAGCCGGCCATGGCCTCCGACGATTTGCGCCGTCAGGCCGATCACTTTGTCGATCTGGTTGATCTTCAGCACCTGGTCGCGCGCGTTGGCGCGCCGCCTCGCCAAAACATCAGCCAGCAAGCCAGTGTGCCCCAACCGGTGAGTTTGGACAGCGACTAACCGGCCGATGCGCGCCCTCCCCACCCTGGCGCTGGCGGCTATGGAAGAGCCGCCATGCGACTGTCAATTATGTCCCCGTTTAGCCGGATACCGCAGTAAAAACAGCGCCAGAGAACCCACGTGGTTCAATGCGCCTGTCCCAAGCTTTGGCGAGCGCGATGCACGCCTGCTTATCGTCGGACTCGCCCCCGGCGTAAGTGGGGCCAACCGCACCGGCCGCCCCTTCACCGGCGACTATGCCGGCGACCTGCTCTACGCAACGCTGTTCAAATACGGTTTCGCCAAAGGCAAATACGATGCAAAGCCGGACGACACCTTGAAACTGGTCAACTGCCGCATCACCAACGCCGTGCGCTGCGTGCCACCGGAAAACAAGCCAACGCCCGCAGAAGCCACGACTTGCCGCATCTTTCTGAACGCCACCATCGAAGGCATGCAAAACCTGAAAGTCATCGTTGCCCTCGGCCGCATCGCCCACGAGGCAACATTGCGCGCCTACAAACTCAAGCTCGCCGATTTTCCGTTCGCGCACGAATCCCGCCACACGCTGCCGCGCGGCATCACCCTCATCGATAGCTACCACTGCTCCCGCTACAACACGAACACGAAGCGGTTGACGACGGATATGTTCGAGGCTGTCTTCGCGCAGGCTGGGCGCCTCACGGCCAAAGCGTAGCGCCCTCAAGCCCCAGCGTCTCGGCGTGGCCGGTGATGATGTTGGCATTCTGCACCGCTTGGCCCGCAGCACCCTTGCCCAGATTATCGCAAGCCCCCATCGCAATCACGAGGTTGCGCGCCGGATCGCAGGCATAGGACACGAACACCAGATTGCTGCCCGTCGCCCATTTCGTATGCGGCGGCTTGTCAGTCACACGCACGAACGGCCGCTCTGCATAGAATTTTCGCGCGGCCTCCAGGCATTGCTCCGTCGTCACTTTCCCCTTCGCGTAGATCGTAGCCAGGATACCGCGCGTCATCGGCACCAGATGCGGCGTGAACACCAGGCCTTCTGACTTCGCCCCCGACAAGCGATCAATCGTCTTCGTGATTTCGGGCATGTGCACGTGCTTCAGCAGACCATATGGCGCCAAATCCTCGTTCACCTCGCCGTAGCCCATCGTCGCCTCACCGCCGCCGCGCCCGGCACCGCTGACGCCGGTCTTGGCATCGATGATGATATTGTGCGGTTCAATCAGCTTCTCGGCCAACAACGGCGCCAGGGCCGCCAGCGTCGCTGCCGGAAAACATCCCGGATTGGCAACCCGCGAAACCCCCTTGATTTCGTCTGGCCAAACATCGGCCAATCCATACGTCCAGCCTTCGACATAGCGATGATCACCGCCAATATCGACGACCTTCACCGAAGCGGGCACGCGCGCCAGCGCCTCTTTTGACTGTCCGGTTGGCAGTGACGCAAACAACACATCAAGTTTGGGCAACTGCGCCGGCTCCCACTTCTCGATTGTCAGCGCGCCGATCTTGCCAAGCCCCGGATAGCGCTCAACCAAACGCTGTCCCACAGAGCCCTCGCCGCCCACATAGACAAGCTCAAACGCCGGATGCGTCGCGCACAATCGCAACGCTTCTCCGCCGCCATAACCGCTCACGCCGACAATGCCAACCTTGATGCGCATCTTCAGTTCCTACTTCACCGCCTCATTGGGCGCACTCTTTACAACCTCAACCACTTTGCCATCAACCGGTTGTCCCGGCTGCAGCCCCAGGAGCGACATCACCGTTGGGTGCACATCGATCATGTTCAGCTGTGGAATCTCTTTGCCAGCGGCCACACCAGCCCCCCACGCATAGAAAATACCATGCATCTCGGGAATTGCCGGATCATAGCCATGCGAAGCCTTCAGTCCGCCCAGATCACCCGGCACAAAGATATCGGACCAAAGCCACGTCATCCCCATCAAATGCGCATACCAGGGAAGGCTGCTCGACGGCGCAATATAGAAAGGCGGCTTGGCGACCAACATTAAATCACCCACGCGACGCCCATTGCCCAATTGCGCATAGGCTGGGTGTTGCCCGCTGCGATGTACATTGAACGCTTTGGAATAACCGCTCAGCGCTTTTTCCACGCGCTCAACGCTCTCGCCCTTGTCGAGATAGATATAGGCGCTGCCGCCGTCACCTGCATCATGCCCCAGGATCCAGTGCCGGTTCATGATGCGCCCGAGATTGACCACAGGATCCACTGCGATCATGCCGTGATCTGTGCCGATGATCAGCGCCGCCTCGCGATCCGGGGGCAGCGCTTCGATCCCCGCCATCAGTCTGCCCACAATCGCATCCGCCTTGCGAACTTCCGCCTGCACCTGGGCCGACTTCACGCCATTGACGTGCGCCTCATGGTCCGGCCCTCGAAAATAGAGCGCAATCAAACGCGGCCGTTTGGCATCCGTGCGCTTGAGAAGCGCCAGACCCTGTGCCAGCGTCTGTTCGTCTGTGGGAGCCTCTTCCCAGGTGGTGAACGGATTCACATGGCTCGCCAAGCCAACATTCTTTTTAACGTCCCAGCGATTGGCGAAGTTCAGCGCCGCCGCACGCACGCCCTGCCGTTCTGCCGCCTGCCAAACCGGCTCGCATCCCGTCAGCCAGCTCGCATCGCCGTTTTCATCATAGGGCGCCCCTCGATCCGGATCGAAAAACTTGTTCTGAACTATCCCATGATGCGCAGGCCAACAACCGGTGACAAAACTTGTATGATTGGGCAGCGACATCGTCGGGTAAACCGGCACCAGATGCCGCGACCACACCCCTTCACGCTGCATGCGATCCAGATTGGGAACCTTGGCCCCGTGCGTCATCGCGGGTGCAAAGCCATCGAACATCACAAGGATGACGGTACGCTCGCCAGCCCCTGCAGGCGCCAGCAGGACGAACGGCGCCGCCAGCAGCACCAACATCAACCGCATCGTTTTCATATCATCTCCCCAAAAAAGCACGCTCAGTCATACCGCTCTTCTTTCCACGGATCACCCGCATTGTGATAGCCGCGCACCTCCCAGAACCCTGGTTTGTCGTCGCGCGAGAACTCGATTCGCTTGATCCATTTGGCACTTTTCCAGAAATAATAGCGCGGAATGACGATCCTGACCGGACCGCCGTGATTGCGTGTAATCGGGTAGCCCTCCCAGCTATGCGCAATCATCACATCGTCGGCCGCGAACGCCTCGAGTGTCACATTGGTCGTGTACCCGTCATAGGCATGGAAGATGACATGGCGCACCTCGTCCTTGGGACGCACCAGCGCCGTCAACTCCCGCGACGTCACGCCCCGCCAGTAATTGTCGTAGCGGCTCCATTTGGTGACACAATGAATATCGGACAGGCTCTCGTTCTGCGGTAATGCCAGTAATTGTTGCAGGTTCAAAGTCAGGGGCGCCTCAACCAACCCATCAATGGAAAGTTTCCAGTCCGCTTTCTCCAGATCAGGCTGCACACCAAGATCGAGCACCGGCCAGTTCTTCACTTCCCGCTGCCCGGGCGGCAAGCGGTTCACATGTGCCTCGTCCGTCGTGCCGGTGATCAGCCGCTTCTCACGTGCCCATTTCTCCTTGGCCGCGATCAACTTGCGATTGATCTCTTCCTGCACGTCCTCAGTCACGTGGCGCCTTACCCTTTTTCCTTCAGCAGTCGCCCCTTCTCGCGCTGCCAGTCGCGCTCTTTCTCGGTATCGCGCTTGTCATGCAATTTCTTGCCGCGTGCCAGTCCGATCTCGACCTTGGCCCTGCCCTTGGCATTGAAGATGACCTTGAGCGGGATCAGCGTCATGCCCTGACGCTCGATCGCCTTGCACAATTTCTCGATCTGATGCTTGCGCAACAGCAATTTGCGCACCCGCCGTGGCTCGTGGTTGAAGCGGTTGGCCTCCGTGTACTCCGGGATGTAGGAGTTGACCAAAAAGATCTCGCCGTCTTTAGAATGCGCATAAGCTTCCGCAATCGTCGCATGCCCGCCACGCAGCGACTTGACCTCGGTCCCCGTCAACTGGATCCCGGCCTCAAACACCTCATCGATGAAATAGTTGAACCGCGCCTTGCGATTATCCGCCGCGATCTTGACCGCGTCGTCCTTATGTTTTGCTGCCATAGCGACCTAGTTCAGCACCCCAACTTTGGTCATCGCTGCCCGCACGCGCGCTTTCGATGATTCAGTCAGCGGCGCCAACGGCAGGCGGCAACTGTCTTCGCACCGTCCCAACACACTCAACGCGTATTTCACCGGCGCCGGACTGGTTTCGCAGAACAATTCTTCGTGAAGTGGCATCAGCCGCTCATGCAAGCCGCGCGCCCGCTCGTAATCGCCCTGACTGCAGGCATCTTGAAATTCTGCACACAGCCGCGGCGCAACATTGGCCGTCACCGATATGCACCCGATACCGCCATGTGCGTTGAAACCCAGCGCCGAGCCGTCTTCACCCGACAGCTGAACGAACTTCGTTCCGCACACCAACCGCTGTTGCGTCGCCCGCTGCACATCGGCGGTCGCGTCTTTTACACCAACTATGTTGCTGTGTTTTGCCAAGCGTCCCATCGTTTCCGGCAATATGTCCACCGCCGAACGCTTGGGCACGTTGTAGACAAAGAGCGGTAACCGTGTCGCTTCCGCAATCGTCCGAAAATGTAAATAAAGCCCTTCCTGATTCGGCCTGTTGTAATAAGGTGTCACCACCAGAGCTGCTTGCACTCCCAACTTCTGCGCGAGTTGCGTCATCTCGATAGTGTGCTGGGTTGAATTGGAACCCGTGCCTGCGATCACCGGAACCCGGCCACGCGCCACTTTCACGGCACATTCCACCACCGCCGAAAATTCGTCCACGTCCAGATTTGGGCTTTCCCCAGTCGTCCCGCAGGGGACAAAACCGTTTGTTCCCTGAGAAATCTGCCATTCCAGAAACGCTTCAAAGGATTTGAGATCAACCCTTCCTTCACGAAAGGGGGTAATCAAAGCCGGGATGGAACCGCGAAAGCGGGTCAGGTCGTGGGACATCGGGTTGTCCGTGTAATGAGCCATTTCGCGTGGAAGTTAGAACGTGGCCATCGATCATACAAGGCGAGTTAACTGAATCGTTCCTGGGCGCGTGTGATAGTCGTGCCCTTGGCCCGGTCACAGTCTACCGGCTATGCTGCATTAACGCCTTGGTGACCAAGCGAACCTCCAGGACAACACCAGTGACAGTAGTCAGTTCAAAGAAAAAGTGGCGGTTGAGCACCGCATTGGCCCTCACCGTATTGGCGGCGGCGCCAGCCTTTGCTCAATCCATGACACCGATTTACGACGACGACGGGCCGCGCCGGGTTCGCGCCCATACACAGTTTCTGTCTTCATCCGATTTGGCTTTGCTTGAACGCGCGTTCGACGCTGCCGACCGCAAACAATGGGATGCAGCACGTCAACTGGCGTCTCAAATTTCAAACGCTGCTGCGCGCGACGTTGTTTTGTGGCGCGCCTTTGTCACCAAGGACAATGGCGCCGCCTTCAGCGACCTCAGCCGTTTCTACGCCAGTCATCGCGATTGGCCCAACCAACGGGCGCTTCAAGCGCGAACCGAAGAATCCATGCCCGCCGAGTCAATGCAGCCCGGTGAAGTCATCGACTGGTTCCAGGGCCGCGAGCCGGTGTCAGGCGAGGGCATGCTCAAGCTGGGCGACGCCTATCTGCGCAAAGGCCAGGACTCCAACGCCAAGAATTGGCTTCGTCGCGCCTGGATCGAAGGAAATTTCTCAGCCGACCGCATGTCCTTTATTGCCTCAAAGTACAGCGCACACCTGAATACCGAAGACCACAAGCAACGCGCCTCCCGCTTAGTGTGGGCGGCCGAGTACGGTCAAGCCAACGCTATGACGAATTGGCTGTCCAGCGACTACGATGCCTTGATATCCGCGCGCATCAAATTGCGCCAAACGGCCCGCGACGCCGATGCCGCCTATGCGCGAGTGTCTTCAGAATTGCGTAACGATTCAGGGTTGCTGTTTGATCGCGCCCGCTGGCTCAGAAAGCGCGACCGCGATGTCGAAGCCCGTCCATTGCTGCTCCAGGCGGCCTCCAACCTGGCTGGCCCCGCGCCGTCCGGCGATGAGTGGTGGACAGAGCGTAACTATCAAACGCGTGAAGCCCTTGATGCCGGTAACGTGCAGCAGGCCTATCAAATCGTGTCGGTACACGGCATGCGAAAAGAAGCAGGCCTCAACTACGCCGAAGCCGAGTTCCTCGCCGGCTGGATTGCCCTGCGTTATTTGAACAAGCCCGACACGGCCATCGACCACTTCATGCGCCTGCGCGAAGCAGTCACCGCGCCGATCAGTGTTGCGCGCGCGCATTTTTGGGCCGGACGGGCCGCTGAAAAAGCGGGTCGTACCAGCGAGTCATCGCGTCAATACAGTGCCGCCGCACAATATCCCGGCACATTCTACGGCCAGATTGCGGCAGCAACCATCAATCCGAAATCGACGCTTGACCTGCCGGATTCAAGAGCCACCTCGTCGTCCACCAAACAAGCGGTCATGGATCAAAGCGTCATCCAGGCCATGCAGGCGCTGGCCGATGTCGGAGCAGAAGGCTTGCTGCGCACCTTCGCGATAGCGTCGGCCGACACTTTCACCGAGCGCGATCAGTTCGTGGTCCTGACAAACTTTCTGCGCCAGTTGAATCAGCCGGCCCTTGCCTTGCGCGTGGCCAAACGCGGCATCCAAAAAAACGTGCCGGTCTTCGACATTGCTTATCCAACCGTTTCGCTTCCCGTCTACAAAGGCAATGGCACACCGCCCGACAGCGCCTTGGTGATGGGTCTGACGCGTCAGGAAAGCGAATTCGATCCCGAGGCCTCCTCAAGTGCGGGCGCGCGCGGCTTGATGCAAATGATGCCAGCCACCGCCAGCCTGACCGCGCGGCGCCACGCCATACCGTTCAGCGGCAAAGGCGACCTCTTTACCCCAACGCTGAACTTGCAGCTTGGCATGGCCCATATTTCTGATCTGCTGCAGGATTTTGCAGGCTCGTATGTGTTGTCCATCGCCTCGTACAATGCCGGCGGCGGCCGCATCAATCAGTGGATCTCAACCTACGGCGACCCACGCTCAACCAGCGCCGACATCGTCGATTGGATCGAGCGCATTCCCTTCAGCGAAACCCGCAACTACGTCCAGCGGGTCATGGAAAACACGCAAGTTTACCGCAACATTCTGGCCGGGCGCGACGTGCCGCTCGGCATTGCCGCGGACCTCAAGCGCGGCGCCCACACCGCCGTTGCTTCAAACGAAGCGCAGTTCTCGTCCAGTCCTGGTGCCGTGCCGGCCTCTCCCATGACCGCAGCATCGCCAACACCGCAATTTGCCTCCGTTGTTTCGTCGTCGCCAGTTTATGACGACGATGAACCGGTTGCAAAATCAAAGAAATCAACCAAGAAAAAAGTATCCTCCAAGAAAAAGCGCCGGGCGACATCCACCGCCTCAAGCGCCAAAAAATGTAAGGGCTCCTCGCGCAAGTGCCGCAATCGCGGCTAACGCAAAATTAGACATACCGGCAGCTTCACCATGCGTGCGCTGCCGGACTTTCCAATTTCCTTAAAACCTTAAGCCCTATCCTCGCCCGCGTGAATGACGGTGGGGGAAATCATGTCCAGAATGGGCTTTTCGGTATTTTTGGTGCTGTGCACAATATTCGGCTGGAGCTTTGCAGCGGCAATCAATTCCAGCGCCTTTGCTCAACAGCCCCAAGAGACGCGACCCAGCTAAGCGGTGCAAAGTCTAATGCACGGTGGCTTGCGGATCGCGGCCACTGATCAGCATCTGCAGCCGCATCAGGGCGTCACCTTCTGAAAAACACCGCGCCAGCGCCTTGGGGCTGGCATCGGCCGCGTCTTGAATGCGTCCCTCAGCCGCCATCTTCAATAGGCGCTTCGTCTCGGCCACGGCAACAGGCGACTGCGTTGCGAAATGATTGGCCAGCTGCTGGACCGACGGCCAAAACTCTTGCGTACTTGAAACATTGGAAACCAGGCCCAGCATAAAAGCGCGTTCCGCCGTCACCACGCCGCCCGTCAGCGCCAACGCCGTCGCCGATCCGATCCCGCTGATCCGCTGCAAGCGGCCAAGCGCGCCACCCCCCGCGCTCATGCCCACATTTATGCCCGGCAAGCCAAAGCGCGCGTCCGCCCGGGCCAACCGGATGTCGGCGTGCAGCGCAAGCTCAAATCCCGCCCCCAAGCACGCGCCCTTGACCGCCGCGATCACCGGCACTTCAAGTGCCGACATCTTGTCATATACGTCGCGCGCATTGCGGCCAACGATTTCAATCTCCTGTGGGCTGAGGGTAGCAAGCTCAGCGACATCCATTCCCACCGAAAACGCATCCTCCCCCGCACTGGTCAAAACAACTGCGCGTAGCGCTTTGTCTCCAGCCAACGATGTAAACGCGCGTGCCAGCGCATCACGCAGCGCATTGTCGATCGAGTTGGAAGCTTCCGCCCGATTGATAATCACTGTTGCAATGGCGCCTTGGCGCTCGATGTTGAGAACGCTGTCCTGCACGGTTCTTTCCGGTCCTTTGCTCATGTTCCGGCAGTATAGACGAAATTTAAAAAAAAACGGGCCCGGGGAATGTGCCCCGGACCCGCCACAAAAGAGCGCAGTTTCTTGGTTTTATTAGTGCGCTGTCTCTTGCAGCCAAAGCCGCGCCAGGCGCTGGGCTTCGGCAATATCGTTCGTCGACATTTGTTGAGCGAGCTCGGCGCGCCACAGGCGGGCCTCCGCAACACCCTTCATCGCCGCCAAATTGAAGTATTTGTGCGCCCGGACCAGATCCATTTCCACCCCTTGACCCGTAGAGTAACAAAGGCCCAGCTGATACAGCGCATGTGGTTTGCCAGCTTTGGCCTCGCCTTCAAAATCTTCTACGGTGTCGATGTCAAGGACGGCCACGGCGTTTCACTCCCCAAGTATTGGCTGAATTCCTGTTGAATTCATGCAATCTGTATTGCGAGAATGACCAGTTGACCTAAATGCTGGGTTAATGGCGCGCGCCATCTTTGCTTAATAAATTCAATGAGTTATTTGGTTAAGTGCAATTACCTCGAGGGGCAAAAACTCGCAAAATTCAGCCATGCGCGACGTTAACGCGATTTTCGGGGACGCGTTAACATAGGCCTCCGGCCCGCACTCTCGTGTCGTATTTTTTGCAAATCTGGAGATTTTTTCTACCCAGCCTTGAAAATCACCGGCGGGAGAAACGGCGGAGGTGGTGACCATCATTCTGGTCAATCCACCTCCCGCCGGAGAAGTCTTTCAAGAAGCTGCCGCTCGAACATTGGCCCGGATCAAAACTCAATCAGAGCGTGGCGTCAGTCCTCTTCCCAGCCGCACGCGCTGCTGGGAGGTATTTCAAATTTACTTCTTCTTTGCTTTCTTCGTCGCGGCCTTCGGCTTCGCCGCAGCCTTCGTGGTCGTTACTTTTTTAGCTTTCTTCTTCGCTACCATTGGCATTTCTCCTTAACTCCTGCGCTTCATCGAAGAACGCACCTTACGTCCTCCAAGCCACTGCATATTGAGCAACTTGATCCACGAGCGCAACATTTCGTGGCAGACACACTGATGCAAGAAAGACACGCCATCATAGAACGCTGATGAAATAAGTACTTCCGACGATCATCCGTATACGAACTAATTGTCATGGAACCCTTGTGTATAACGTTCGCCGGCGCCATTTTGAACGAATCACCACGAATCGCTTACACCGCGCGCCGCAGTGATCACTGCGATTCTTCAATCGGCAGCACCATGAACGGTGATCTTTTCGCCCGACACATACGAGTTGCGCTCCGACACCAAATACCTCACGACGTTGGCGATATCTTCCGGCGCGCAGACGTGCCCAAAGGGTGCTTTGCTGTCCAAATCGTGAATGTGGGCAACGCCGCGGGCTTTGGCCAGCCGCTGCCCCATATCCGTGTCGGTCAGTGGCGGCGCCACGACGTTGACACGGATATTATGCGGCCGCTCTTCTTTGGCCAGGGTGAAGGCCAGCGCTTCAAGCGCGGCCTTGCCCATGTTGTAAGGCGCGCCGCGCGCTGCAAAGCCCAGGGTTGCCACGCTGGAAATCATAATAATGTCGCCCCGTTTCTGCTGGCGCATTTGCGGCAGCACCAGCTTCGACAGATAAAACGGGGCAAAGGCATGCACGCCTACAACGCGCGCCAACTCCAGGGGATCGGTATCGGCAACTGTATTGCCGCGGCTGGCAATGCCCGCATTGTTGACCAGAATTGAAATCGCCCCGAGTTCCCGCAGCACGCGTTCGATCATAGCGGCATCTTCTTCAATCACATCCACTGACGCTTTGATGGCCACCGCCCGCCGACCAAGCGCCTTGACCTCAGCCACCGTTCGCTCGGCGTCCGCGTCCTCGCGCCGGTAATTGACGGCGATATCCGCGCCATCGGCTGCCAACCCCAGGGCAATCGCTCGCCCGATCCCCCGGCTGGCGCCGGTGACCAAAGCAACTCGTCCTTTCAACGACATTGTTTCACTCCATCTTTGTCAGTTTCGAAAATCGAACTCACGCACCGATCTCATCGCCCGCCAGCGCAAACGGACCACCAGCCCCGCGCGTCACCGGCCCCAGCAAACCCTCCGCTTGCGGCAACAGCTGCTCAGCAAAAAATTGCGCCACCGAAATCCTGGTATTGAGGAACACTTTATCCGCGTCACCCGCATCCAACCGCTGCGCTGCAGCCAGTGCTCCGCGCCCTAAATAGTGCGCACCCGCCAGCAGCCCGATCATCCGTAGATAAGGTGTTGCGCCGGGAAGGGCCTGCACCGGTGAGCTTCCCATTTGCGTCAGCAACCACGCCGTGGCGCTCTCCACGGCCTTGTGTGCACGTGCCAGCTCACGCGCAATTGACTGCAACGCCCCTGAGCCGCCTTCGCAAAGCAAAGCAGTGGCGCGGACCTCGTCGAGAAAGCTCTGCACCACCATGCCGCCGTCCAACGCCAACTTCCGCCCGATTAAGTCAATCGCTTGAATACCGTTTGTGCCTTCATAAATCGGCGTGATGCGGGCATCCCGATAATGTTGTGCAGCGCCAGTTTCTTCGATGAACCCCATGCCGCCATGAATCTGAATGCCCAGCGACGCCGCCTCGACCCCCATGTCGGTGCACCAGGCCTTGGAAATCGGCGTCAGCAACTCCTCGCGCGCTTTGGCCATGGCGCGCACCGCCGGCGTTTCGCCATGGCGAGCCCTGTCAATCGCCATCGCGTTCGACAAACAAATCGCGCGGCCCGCCTCAACAAGCGCCTTCTGCGTCAACAGCATGCGCCGGACGTCAGCATGGAAAATGATCGGTGACATCTCCAGCGTATCATGTTGCAAGCCAAAGGGCTTGCCCTGCCGCCGCTCGCGCGCAAACGCCAGCGCTTGTTGAAAACTGCGCTCGGCGATCGCCACGCCCTGCACTCCGACATTCAACCGCGCCGAGTTCATCATCGTGAACATGGCAGGCATGCCCTTGTTTTCATGACCAATCAAAAAACCGGTTGCACCACCATCATCGCCAAACGACATCACACAGGTCGGCGAACCATGAACGCCAAGTTTGTGCTCCAATCCTACGCAGCGCAAATCATTGTGCGGCCCCAGACTGCCATCTGCTTGCAGCAAAAACTTCGGCACCAGGAACAACGAAATCCCTCGCGTCCCAGGCGGCGCCTCGGGAAGCCGCGCCAAAACCAGATGGATGATATTGCTGGCGGCGTCATGTTCGCCCCAGGTGATAAAAATTTTTGTTCCAGTAATCTTGTAGGAACCGTCAGCCTGCTTGACCGCTTTTGCCCGGATGGCGCCGACGTCCGAGCCCGCCTGCGGCTCGGTCAAGTTCATCGTGCCCGTCCACTCACCAGAAATGAGCTTCGGCAGATAAAGGCGTTTTTGCTCCACCGTACCGTGCGCTGTCAGGGCTTCAATCGCCCCTTGGCTAAGAATGGGGCAAAGTCCAAAAGCCATGTTGGCCGACTGCCAAAGCTCTTGCACCGCAAGCCCCACCACATGCGGCAGCCCTTGCCCGCCAAATTCGGCGCTCCCCGTGATCCCATTCCAGCCAGCCGCAACGAAGGCCTGATACGCATCGGCAAAACCGCGGGGCAAGCTAACCTTGCCATTTTCGAGCCTGGCCCCTTCCTGATCGCCCGTCCGGTTGAGAGGAGCCAGAACCGCGCCCGCAAACCGGCCGGATTCCTCGAGCACGGCATCGACGACATCGGCACTCAGATCGGGAAACGCAGAATTGCCATAAAGACTGGGCAATTCGGCAATGGAGTCGAGCGCAAACCGGATTTGCTTTACGGGTGCGGCGTAAGTCATGTGCTGTACAATGCCCAAAGGTGTAATGCGTGGTGGTACTCTGTGCCAGCCCACCCACAAGGATCAAGGTGTTTCATGTTGCGTCTGACAACCTTCATAGCCCTGCTCGCCCTTATCTCATTACCAGCGGCCGCGGACGTCTCGACCAACCCGCAAACCGCGCCCAAAGGGACGTACAAACTGGAACCCAACCACACCTCGGTCCTGTTCTGTATCAAGCATATGGGTATCAGCGACTACTGCGGCCGCTTCAACATCATCGCCGGTAATATCGGCTTCAATGGATCCCAGCCCGCCAAAAGCTCAGCCACAATCGAGATCGACATGGCCAGCATCGATACGCCTTCGGACAAGCTCGACGAGAAATTGCGAGTAGAATTCCTCGAGACGGCGAAATTTCCCAAGGCTACTTTCGAAGCCAAATCGATCAAAATCACCGGCAAGAACCAGGGCGAAATTACAGGTGCCCTGACGCTGCACGGCGTAACCAAACCAATAACACTCACAACCAGCTTCAACGGTGGCCAGGTCCACCCGCTCTCCAACGCCTACGTGATCGGCTTCTCGGCCATAACGACGATCAAACACGCAGACTTTGATTTTCCCGATCCGGTATGGAAACCATTCATCGGCGATGACATCAAACTTTTCATTGAGTCCGAATTTATCGCGGAGAAATGACGAGCATGCTTGGCAATTTCCCCACCCGCTACGGCACGGTTGCCATGACGCTGCACTGGCTCATCGCCTTGGCTGTCATCGCAATGCTCGTCATCGGAAAAATCATGGCTGATCTGGACAACGACGATCCAAACCGGTTCACACTCATCCAGCTGCACAAGTCGACAGGCCTGACGATACTCTTTCTGACTCTTCTGCGCATAGGCTGGCGCCTGACGAATGCCGTGCCCCCCTTACCAGCTACGATGCGAACCTGGGAGCGCTGGGCCGCGCACTCCACTCATTTCGCCCTCTATGTGCTCTTGCTGGCCATCCCGCTATCGGGTTGGGCGAATGCCTCCTCATCGTCTTCGGGTATTCCAACCGTGTGGTTTGGACTGTTGGAAGTCCCCAATCTGCCTGGTCTGCAGGACTCACCAGACCGCAGGGAACTACACGAGCAAGCCGAAGAAACGCACGAACTCCTGGGCAATCTGATGATCTTGCTGCTCCTGCTGCATGTCGGCGCCGCCCTCAAACATCATTTCTGGGATCGCGACAACGTCTTGAAGCGCATGCTTCCTTTCACGCGCTCAGAGTAGGAATTGAACATGTTTATCCGCGCTCTTTGCTTGACGCTCCTCACCGTGGGCGCCGCTGCTGCAGCGCCTGCATGGCACGTCGACCCAGCCAAAAGCGCCTTGACCTTCGCTGTCGTCGTCAACGGCCAAACCGTGCAGGGAAAGTACGATGGCTTTGGTGCGAACATCAAATTCGACCCCGCCAATCTCGCCCAATCATTCGCCAGGATCACCATCGACTCCTCCGCCTATAAAACCGGCGACCGCACGCGCGACGTCATGCTGATGAAACCGCCATGGTTTAACGTGCTTGATTTCCCGCAAGTCACTTTTCAGACAACAGGGTTTACCGCCAAAGGCGCCAACGCCTACATCGCGAAAGCCAAACTCACGCTGAAAGGAATCACAAAAGACATCACTTTGCCGTTCACGCTCAAGATCAACGGCAGCACGGCGACCATGAAAGGCGAAACCACCTTGAAGCGCCTAGCCTTCAACATCGGCCAGGGCGACGACTTCACCGGCGAGAAACCCGTCGCCCTCTCTGTCAAAGTCATGGTGAATATCACAGCCAGACGCGCAAACTAGCGGGATGTCACTTTGCAGCATATGCGTATAAATATCGTCATGTCCGGGCACTTGCCCCGGCCATGACGAAAGTGGGGGGTATGACGCCAGAACCTACAATCACCGACCCAACCCCCGCCGCCATCGCCAAGGCGGCGCGCTTGTTGCGCGAGGGCACACTTGTCGCCTTCCCCACCGAGACCGTTTACGGTCTCGGCGCCGACGCGACGAACGACACCGCGATTGCATCGATCTTCACCGCCAAAGGCCGCCCGCAATTCAATCCCTTGATCGTGCACGTCCAGAACATCGCGCAAGCCCAAACGTTTGGAGTTTTCAACCGCCAGGCCGCGCAACTCGCGGACAAGTTTTGGCCCGGCGCGCTCACCCTCGTTGTCCCGCGCGTCAAAGACTGCGCGATCTCGTGGCTCGCAACAGCGGGCCTCGACACCATTGCGCTGCGCTGTCCCGCCCACACGATCGCGCAAAACCTGCTGCGCGCATTCGGCGGCCCCATCGCCGCCCCCAGCGCCAATACCTCAGGCAGCGTTTCCTCCACCAGCGCCCAGCACGTCGCCGAAAGCCTGGGCGCCAATGTCGAACTCATCCTCGACGGCGGCGCCACGGCACTCGGACTTGAGTCGACAATCATCGGCCTGACAGAACGTCAGCCCACACTCCTCAGACCCGGCGCCATCGCGCGCGAAGCCATCGAAGCCATCATCGGGCCTCTTGGTGTCGCCCACGACCATGAGAGCGCACCTCATTCGCCCGGCCGCCTCAAGCGTCACTATGCAACCACCAAGCCATTGCGCCTCAACGCCATCGCCGTCCAGCCGCACGAAGCACTACTGGCCTATGGCGCACCACTCCCGGGCGCCGCTGAAACACTCAACCTCAGCCCGTCCGCAAACCTCAACGAAGCCGCCGCCAACCTCTTTGCCATGCTGCGCCGCCTCGACAAGACCAGCGCCACCGCAATCGCCGTCATGCCCATTCCGTCCGAAGGCCTGGGCGAGGCCATCAACGACCGCCTTCAACGCGCCGCGCACCGCGAGTAAGCTCGAACACTATGGCTCAGACGAATCATCCAACCCCAGAAATCCTTCAACGCCTCATCGTCGCTGCCGGTGATGGGGGCTGGACCCAAGACCAGGGCAGGATCGCGCCCCATCTCACCGAATGGCGTGAGCGTTTTCATGGCGCAACCCCCGTGCTGCTCATGCCATCAAGCGTCGCCGCCATCGCCAGCATCGTCCGCATTTGCAACGACACACGCACCGCCATTGTTCCACAAGGAGGCAACACAGGTCTCGCCGGCGGCCA
>JANOFD010000146.1:0-3773 GCA_031413455.1 Rhodobiaceae bacterium | reverse complement strand
CTCGTATTCGACGACCTGGGTCGAGCATGCGAAGGCCTATGCGGCGCGTATGATTTCGCGGTTCGGTTTGGGCGCGCAGTCGCTGGTTGTCGAGGTCGCCAGCAACGATGGCTATTTGCTGCAGCATTTTGTGGCGAGCGGTGTGCCGGTGTTGGGGGTTGAGCCCACGAACGGGACGGCTGCGGCGGCGATTGCGAAGGGCATCCCCACCCGGGTTGAGTTTTTCGGTGAGCGGTTTGCGCGCGGGCTTGTCGCTGAAACCGGCGGTGCCGATTTGATTGCCGCCAACAATGTGCTGGCCCATGTGCCGGACATAGCGGATTTTACGCGCGGCTTTGCGGCGTTGCTGAAACCCCAAGGCGTTGCGACGTTTGAGTTTCCGCATGTGCAGCGCCTGATCGAGGGCTTGCAGTTCGACACCATCTATCACGAGCACTATTCGTATTTGTCGCTGCACGCGGTCGAGACGATTTTCAAAGCGGCGGGTTTGCGGATATTCGATGTCGAGGAGCTTTTGACCCATGGTGGTTCGCTGCGCGTCTATGCGGCGCTTGAGGGCAGCGATCATGAGGTGACGGCTGAAGTGGGGCGGGTACGCCAGCAGGAGTGCGCTGCCGGGCTTGACGGCGTTGCGGGTTACGCGTCGCTGGGTAGCCGCGTGGGGTCTGTGCGCGACGGGTTTCTTGCGATGCTGCAGCGGGCGAAGGGCGAGGGGAAGCTGGTTGCGGCCTACGGCGCGGCGGCCAAGGGCAACACGTTTCTGAATTATTGTCGTCTTGGGGTTGGCGATATTGCGTTCGTCGCGGATGCCAATGTCGCCAAGCAGGGAAAGCTGCTGCCGGGCAGTCACGTGCCGATTGTCAGTCCGGCGGTGCTGATGTCGCTGAGGCCGGACTATGTTGTCATTCTGCCGTGGAATATCAAAGCCGAGGTGGCGGAGCAGTTGGCGGCGGTCCGTGGCTGGGGCGGAAAGTTCGTGACGGCGATCCCGGCGCTTGAGGTGTTTTAGGGATGCGCTTTATCCCTCAAAAGATCGCGGGCGTGTTTGTGGTTGAGGCTGAGCCGCATCGCGACAAGCGGGGGCACTTTGCGCGGGTGTTCTGCGCGGACGAATTTGCGCGGGCCGGCATTGAATTTGCGACGGCGCAAATCAATCTGTCGGGAAACCTGGCGGCGGGCACTTTGCGCGGGCTGCACTATCAGGAGCCGCCATTTTCCGAGGCCAAGTTTGTGCGCGCTGTTCGCGGGCGGGCCTTCGATGTCGTGGTTGATCTGCGCGCCGGCAGTGCGACGCGCGGGCAGTGGCTGGGGGTCGTGCTCGACTGCCACGCCATGAATGGCGTGTTTGTGCCGGAGGGCTGCGCGCACGGATTTCTGACGCTGGAGGACGACAGCGAGCTGCTCTACCAGATGGGGCGGGCTTTCGTTGCGGGCCACGGGCTGGGCGTGCGCTGGAATGACCCGGCGTTCGGCATTGCCTGGCCTTTGGTGCCTGCGGTGATTTCGCCGCGCGATGCGGGCTATGCGGATTGGTGTTGACAGAGTTCGTCAAATGTTCCACACTGGGCTATGATTATAAAAATTCCGATCAGCATGTGTGTTTTTCGCAAGGGGCGAATAGGACAGGACATATAGGACAGAGTTTCTGGGACAGTGTCCTGTGTCCTGTCCTGTCTCAAATGTCCTAAAAAAAGGGGCGGAAAACTGCCTGTTTTTGGGGCTGGACTTGGGGTGGCCGGGCGGGCGACAACTGAATGGCTGGTTTTGGGAGTGTTTTGATGCGTTTTGGCGTGGGTAAGGTTTTTTGGCTGATTTGCGTGGCCGGTTTGGCGGCCTCCTGCGCCCCGCCGGGGCAGGGGCTCGTCGCCCAGGCCTCGCTCGCCGACCGGCCCGACTACACCACCTGGCCGCATGAGGGCAGCGATCTGGCGCCTGATCCGGCGGTGAAATACGGGGTGCTTTCGAACGGGATGCGCTACGCGATTATGCGCAATGTGCAGCCGGCGGGCGCGGTGTCGCTGCGGTTCCGGATCGCCTCGGGGTCGCTGCAGGAAACCGAGGAGCAGCGCGGGCTGGCGCATTTCCTGGAGCACATGGCGTTCAATGGCTCGACGAATGTGCCTGAGGGCGAATTCATAAAACTGTTGCAGCGTAAGGGTTTGGCGTTCGGTGCGCATACCAACGCCTCGACCAGTACGAACGAAACGGTCTACATGCTGGAGCTGCCGAAGAACGAGGCGGACCTGATCGATACGGGGTTGATGCTGTTTCGCGAAATCGGCGATCGGCTGACGCTGGATCAAAAAGCCATCGATCGCGAAAAGGGCGTGGTGCTGTCGGAGCAGCGCTCGCGTAATACGCCGGAATACCGGGCTTTCGAAGCGCAGTGGCGGGTTTGGTACGAAGGCCAGCGCATTGTCGAGCGGCTGCCGATCGGAACGACGGAAACGATCAAGGGCGCCACGCGGGAGTTGATCGCGGATTACTATCGGCGCTTCTATCGGCCTGAACGCACGCTGCTGGTGGCGACGGGTGATTTCGATGTGGCCGAGATTGAGGCGAAAATCCGGGCGAAATTCAGCGACTGGAAAGGCGAGGGTGAGCCTTCGCTTGATCCCGAGATGGGACCGGTGAAGGCGCGAGAGTTGGTGGTCAAGTCGCATGTCGAAGCGAATTTGCCGGAAGAAGTCTCGGTCATCTGGTTTCGGCCGCCAACCGATCTGCCCGATACGGCGGCTAATCGTGAGCGTAATGCCAAGCGTGAATTGGCAATGAGTGTGATCAACCGGCGGCTCTCTCGCATAGCGCGGGAGGGCAAGCCTGCGTTCGTGTCGGCGGGTGTGAGTTGGTCTGAATCACGGGGTATCTCCAATACCTTGTCGCTGTCCGCTGACGCGCGGCCGGGACAGTGGCGCGCTGCGATGCAGGCTGGCGAACAGGAACTCCGGCGCGCCGTGGAGCATGGTGTTCTGGAGGCCGAGATTGCGCGAGAGATAAAAGAGTGGCGGGCCGGCATCACGGACAACGCTGCGACGGCGTCAACGCGGACAACGAGCGAATTGGCTGGTGGAATTGTTTCAAGCTTCGAAAGCCGGGATGTCTTTACACATCCGCGCGATCAACTTGCCCGATTTGAGAAATATGCTCCAGGATTGACTGCGGCGGCGGCGCATGAGGCGCTGCGCGATATTCTGCAAGGCTACGGGCCGGTGGTGTTCGTCACCTCCGGGCAGAAGATCGAGGGCGGCGAGGCGGCGATTGCGAGCGCCTATGAGGGCAGCCGCAAGGTGGCTGTGGCGGCGCCTGCGAGCCAGACCGCGAAGGTCTTCCCTTACACAGAGTTCGGCAAGGCCGGTGAAGTGGTGGAGCGTCGCGAATTGGCTGATCTTGGCGTCTCGCTGATCAGCTTCAAAAACGGTGTGAGGCTGAATTTCAAACAGACCGACTATGAGAAGGACACGGTATATATCTCCATACGCTTTGGCGGCGGGTTCCTTCAGCTGCCAGCCGGTAAAGTGGGGATGTATTGGGCTTTGCCGTTCAGCTTTACAGAAGGCGGGCTCAAGCGCCTGACGACCGACGAGTTGGAAGAGGCGCTGGCTGGACGCATTGTTTCCACGGACCTGGATCTGGATGATGACGCTTTCGAGTTTGACGGACGGACGAACCAGCGCGACTTGCTGCTGCAGCTGCAACTGATGGCCGCTTATGCCACCGATCCTGCCTATCGCGGCCTGGGGCTTGAGCGCTTGCAGGTGGCGGCTGAGAGTTAC
>JANOFD010000145.1:0-1403 GCA_031413455.1 Rhodobiaceae bacterium | reverse complement strand
CAATCTCGCCGACGCCTCGGCGGTAGTGGAGGCTGCGCGGACGATGATGGTCAACGTTGCGAAGGTGCGGCCCGACGCACACATCGAGGGATTTGTTGTTCAACCGATCGTCAACCGGCCGGGCGCTCATGAACTGATCGTTGGGCTTTCCGAGGATCGCCTTTTCGGTCCGGTGATCCTGTTCGGGCAAGGTGGAACGGCCGTAGAAGTTGTCGGGGACCAAGCCGTAGCGCTTCCGCCGCTCAACGAATCGCTCGCCAAGGATTTGATTTCGCGCACGCGCATCTCTCGTTTGCTCGCCGGATATCGCGACCGCAGGTCGGCCGACATGGCTGCCATCGTGAATACGATTCTCGCGCTGCAGGACATTGCCATCGATCTTCCCGAGGTCAAGGAACTAGACATCAATCCACTATGGGCGGACGACAAAGGTGTGATGGCACTGGATGGCCGGATTCGAATTGAGCCATCGGAGTCTTCCGGATCCGGGCGTTTTGCCATCAAGCCGTATCCGCAAGAATTGGAGCAGACGATCACGGATCGATCGGGGACACTCTACAAACTTCGGCCGGTTCGCCCGGAGGATGCTGGCAAGTTGCAGGCCATGATTGCCGCTTGCGACAGCGAAGATATTCGCATGCGGTTTTTTTCGAGTTTGCGCAGCCTGCCGGAGGCGCTTGCCAAGCGCCTCACCCAGATCGACTACGACCGCGAAATGGCATTTGTCGCGGTGAAAGACTCTGGAGCTGACAGCGAATTTGGCGGCGTGGTCAGGCTTGCTCTTGATCCCGACCGGGAGCGCGCTGAGTACGCGGTGATCGTTCGCAGCGACCTGAAGGGTACGGGGCTTGGTTATAGCCTGATGCGAAAGATAATTGAGTATGCGCGGAACCTTGAGGCTAAGCATATCTTCGGCGACGTTTTGGCCGAGAACGAACCCATGCTCAAGATGTGCCGGGAGTTTGAGTTTAGGCGGGAACGCAGCGATGGCGGCCCTGGCGTTGTTCAGGTTGTCCTCGATTTGTGATCAGACCGACCGGTCCCGAATGATTGACCTGGGTCAAGGTGGTGATTGTGATTGAGCACTAGAGTCTTCTCGTCAACCGTCAAGGATATCCAACTGCCATGGCTTATCGCAAGATTTTGATACCACTGACCGGTTCGCGGCGTGAGCCCGACCGCGTGCTGCTGAAAATCGCGCACGTTTGTCCGGTCTATTGCCGGTTCTGCTTTCGCCGCGAAATGGTCGGGCCGGAGCTTGGCGAGGCGATGACGCCTAAAAACCTCGCGGCGGCGCTCGCCTACATCCGCGCGCATCCGCAAATTTGGGAAGTCATTCTGACCGGCGGCGATCCGTTCGTACTGTCGGCGCGCCGCATTGCCGAGGTGACGCACGCGCTCGG
>JANOFD010000144.1:0-1067 GCA_031413455.1 Rhodobiaceae bacterium | reverse complement strand
AAATCGCCTTCTTCAGTTTCGCAACTGGCGCGCAGCATCCCGCCGTCAGTTGAGATGTTTTCGCATGAGCTTTGATAACTGCCGGGCGGAATGGGCTGAGCGAAGGCGGGAGCTCCGCCGAAGATTGCACCAACTGCCAACGATACGGCGCCACGTAAACTCAATTTAATTGTCATAATTCATCCTCTCGCACGGCTTCGCTGCAGAACGGGACGTCGTGCTCCAGGTGCTGTTATAAACGCGCGGCGGCGGGCCTGGTTCCTGCGACGGGGGACGCTTAAGTTCTAATTGCCGCACTTTTTGAGGTCGAAATGGTAGATGAGCCCCGCCGGCGAGGCGCCGTCGATCGAATCGAGAACAACCATTGCCTCTTCCGGGCTTTTTGATTTCAGTTCCAGCATGGCTGCGATATTCAAAACCGCAGCGTCACCGCAACCGACGCGTTTCAGGATCCCCGGTGCAAGCGGTTCGCTGAACACAAACTCTCCTTCGTAGGCGCCACGAATGCGGCGGCGAAAACCACGGCCCTTATTCTTGCGGCCGACGGTGTAGTCGACATTCAGTTCGGCCTCCTGTTTTTGCGACAGGCGGGCGAAGCCGCGATAATCGACCTCGTAAACGCCCAGCGAATAGCCTTGCGGCAAATTCAATAAAACCTGGAGGTTGCAGAAGCGTCTTTCGACGCCCCTGTCCGCGCCCTGAGGCACGGTGATGGAAAAATTGTCGAAGAGAATGCTGAGGGTGCCCCCCTCGGACACGTTGACAGCGGAATAGCTTCCGCTCTGACACGCATTTGGGGACACATTCAGACGCTTGTTACTTTTGGCACTGGCATCCGTGACAAGCAACAGCATGAGTGCAACAAAGACAGCCGGCGATCGCATGTGAGAAACTCCGTTAGAGCGCGGCGAAGGCCGGCTGGCTTGTTGCAGGGATTGTTGCAGGGACGACGAAGGCGAGCGCGATGAGCGCTCCACCGCCGAAGCCGCTGAGCAGCCTGCCGCAAAGGGCCCAATACATCGTGGGTGACAGCGCCGTGGCAAAAGTTCCCAGCGCAAACACCAGTG
>JANOFD010000143.1:0-4464 GCA_031413455.1 Rhodobiaceae bacterium | reverse complement strand
CGGCAGGCACGCGAAATGATTTTGAGCGGCGAACTGGGGGAAATCAACGCCATTCGGTCCAATTATATTCAAGGTTGGTTGCGCAGTCGGCTTGAGTCTGAAGACCAGAAGCAGGCGGCTTGGCGCACCGATCCGAAGAAGTCCGGGGCGGCTGGCAGCTTCGGTGACATCGGAACGCATGCTTACAATCTGGGTCGATACATGACCGGTCTGATTCCGGCGGAGATTTCCTGCAACCTGAAGATTTTTGCAGAAGGAAGACGGCTGGACGACTACGGTCATGCTGTCGTGCGTTTCGACAATGGCGCATTGGGGACGGTGACTGCCAGTCAGATTTCCCACGGTCGCGAGAACGATCTGTGGATTGAAGTGGATGGGACCAAAGGCGCGTTGTCGTGGCGTCAGGAAGAACCAAACCTGATGATCGTGCGTCGCAACGGTACGCCGCACCAGATGTACACGCGCGATCCAAATGCCCCGCACATGAACAGCATGGGCAAAGCCGCGTGCCGATTGCCGGCCGGCCACCCGGAAGCGTTTCTCGAAGCCTTTGCCAACGTGTATCGGTTTGCCTACGACGCCATGGTGGATCGCGCCACAGGGACCACGTTTGAGAAGAAAAATACGATTTATCCAAACGTGTACGACGGTGCAGAAGGCATGTATTTCATTCAGCAATGCGTTGCAAGCAGCCAGCAAAACGGAGCATGGGTGCTTACCCACAGGCCTATTCCTATGCACCGCAAAACGCGCGGCAACAGCAGCCTTACCAACCGCTGCATCCGCACCAAGGGCAGCACCAGCACTTAACCCGGGATCCGGGGCAGAATTTTGACCAGCATTCACGCGGCGATGAGTACGCGGCGTTTGCAAGCGGCGCGCGCGAACTGGCGGAGCGGTTTGATCAGTCGGAGCGACGGGCGCAACTGGCGATCGCGGCGGTCAATCAGACGGTTGTGGCCATGCAGGACCGTATGGATGCCGCAGAGCGCGTCAAGCAGCTTGCGGAAGCGGCGTTCACAAGCGCGGCAGACGCTTTAACGCAATCCGCGCGCGAACAGGCGCGGGCGTTCGACAGCATGGAGCACACTGTGCGCAGTGTGCAAAAGCGGATCGTCGAGATTGAGTCTGGCCAGGCGGAGTGGCCGGGCCGAGAGTCCATCTCGCGGCTGGAAATGGCTCTTGGCCAATTGCAAAAGCGGCTGGGCGATTTGGATGCTGACCGGGCTGATCTGCCGGCCAAGGATACGATCAGCAAGCTTGAAACTACTTTGGGACAGCTGCAAAAACGCCTGGCGGATATGGAAGCGGCCAGCAGCGATGCGCCCGGCAAAGACGCGCTGGTGCGGTTGGAAACTTCCATCACGTCGATGCGCAGTGAAGTCGCAGATGCAGATCGCAGAACGCGCGAAGACATTACACAGATGGCCAAGTTCATGCGCGACCTGGGTACGCGTGTCGATTCGGTCGAGCGTGGATCGACTTTGGCTGAAAGCGTATCGGCACGGTTCGACGCGCTTGAGGCGCGATCAGCGTCGATGTTTGACGAAATCCGCGGTCAGATGTCGGCTGTTGACGGGCGGATCGCACAAGCCACTTCCGCGAAAAGTACAATTTCACCCGGCGCCTTCGCCGCTTTAAAAGGTTCAGTTGAAGGGATTGCGTCGCGTCTTGATGGGATGTCCGAGCAATCGACGGCCCCGTTGGCCAGTTCGATTGGTGCGATCGAATCTACGCTGAGCGTCATTACCGCCAAGATCGAGCAAAGCGACAAGCGTTCGGCCGAGTCGGTGACCGGCGTCAATAGTGCCCTAAAGGCGTTGTCATCGCGCATTGAAGATTCTGACAAGCGTCACACGCAGTCCTTAAATGCCCTGGCGCGGCGGTTGGACGAATCCGATCATCGCGCCGGCGAAAATGCGCGCGATATCCATAAGTCGTTGGATGAGTATTCCGACAGGCTGGATGCATCCGAGAAACGTCACAAGGATGCCATCAGCGGGCTTCGCCTGACCGTCGATGGGTTTATCGCGAACGGCATTGCTGACGGATTGCCCGTTGATCCCAGATCAGGCCGGACGAGCGCAAAGCCGTCGGCGTTGAGTTCGCTGCAATCCTATTCCCCGCCGCCTGTGGCACCACCGCCCATGTTGGACCCTGAAATACCACCCTTCCTGACGATGGGCACGCGGGCGCTATCCGGTGATTCCGCGCCTCCTCCGCCTCCGTTTGATGAAGGCCGGAACGAGTCAGCGTCAGGTCATGAATACTCACTTTCTGCCCTGCAGACGATGCTGGCCGGTCCATTGTCGTCCCAGGACGCGGATCATGACCTGGAGCGGTTCGAAGGTGATCGCTTTCATGATGCAGCGGCCAATAGCGGACTGGGAGGCTACGACCAGGATCAACTCAATGCGCCGCCCAAAATCGGCAGTGACTACATGGCAAAAGCACGCCATGCGGCAAAGGCCGCCGCGGAGCTTGGGGTCGAGCGGTCACGAAATAAACGGCAGCCGGGCTTTGGCCAGGACCATTCAGGTGGACGCAATCTTGGCCGGCTTATGATTATCGCGCTGGCCGGTGTTGCCGTTGTCGCCGGTATCGTTGCCGTGCTGTTCACTTTGCCATCCGGACCGGGAGAAGACGGCGTGGATCGGCCTCCCCCCGGCAAAACAATTGGCGACCTGTTGAATGGACCAAGTGAGCCTCCCGTTCCACCTTCAAGTGGCGCCGGTACGAGCGCTCAGCCCGCTGGGGCAGATTTTGCGCCACTGCCTCCGGCCGACGAAACAGCGGCTGCGAATGGAGCGCCCACCAGCGTAACCGCAGCGCCCAACGGGCTTGGTGTTCCTTCTCAGGTTTCGCCGTCCGAGCCCGAATTCACGGCCGGCACTTCGCCACTGCCGGGCAGCGCCAAGGAAACTGCGGTCGCCAGTCTGGAGGCTGGCGCGGTGCGCGGCGATGCGAAGTCCCAGTTTCTATTGTCGCTGCGCTATTCTGAAGGGCGCGACGTCGTAAAAGACGATGGGCGCGCAGCGTCGTTGGCCACAAAAGCCGCCGAGCAAGGGTTGGCGATCGCGCAATACCGGTTGGGCGCGCTCTACGAACGCGGTGTCGGAGTGCCGAAAAGCCTTGCGCAGGCCAAGACGTGGTATGAAAAAGCTGCGAAGTCGGGCAATCGCAAGGCGATGCACAATTTGGCCGTCTTGCTTGCCGATACGAATAGCGGGCAGCCAAACTACCAAGAGGCGGCGCGCTGGTTCCGGGAAGGTGCCACCTACGGCCTGACAGACTCTCAATACAATCTCGCGGTGCTGCTTGAGCAAGGCATGGGCGTTGCCAAGAATGCAAAGGAAGCAGCCACGTGGTTCGCGGTGGCATCAGCGCAAGGTGATACCGGTGCTGCGGAGCGTCTGGATGCGCTGAAGAAGCTGCTCAGCCCGGGAGATATTGCGATGGCGCTTGATGCTGCCCGTAAATATCGCGCCAAGGGACTTGATCCGTCGTCGAATGAGTTGCCGTCCGGGCCCGGTTAAGCTTGATGGACTTTGGCGCGACCAAAGTACACATGGGTGACGAAGTGAACTAGCCAGAGGCGTCTTGCGGGTTTAAGCGTGGACTGACTCCTGCGCTGCAGCCTCATCTCATTCCAGTTGTGTCCCATGGAGATTTATCTCCCAATCGCCGAAATGCCTGTGAATGTTTTCCTCATTGTCGGCCTCGGGGCGGCGGTGGGCTTTTTGTCGGGCATGTTTGGCGTTGGGGGCGGGTTTATTCTCACGCCGTTTTTGATGTTTTGGGGTATCCCGCCCGCCGTCGCCGTCGCCACGCAATCGACGCAAACGGTGGCGTCTTCGGTGTCTGGGGTCATGTCCCATTGGCGCAATGGCAACGTCGATTTCAAAATGGGCGGTGTGTTGCTTGGTGGGGGGTTGATTGGCTCACTCGCGGGTATTCAGTTGTTCAATGCGCTGAGAGCTGCCGGGCAAGCGGATTTGTTCATTGCCCTGTCCTACGTCATCTTCCTGGGATCCATCGGTTCGCTGATGTTTTGGGAGAGCCTGCAAGCGGTCCGGCAAAGCGGAACCAATGGGCAGACGGGCAGACGTGAGGCGGGTGGGCACTATTGGGTGCATGGGTGGCCGCTGAAAATGCGATTCCACCGGTCGAAGCTCTACATTTCCGCCATACCGCCGCTCTTGCTGGGCTTGCTGATCGGTGTGCTGTCGGTGGTGATGGGCATCGGTGGAGGCTTTATTCTGGTTCCAGCGATGATTTATCTGCTGCGGATGCCGGCGTCCGTTGTGGTTGGAACGTCTTTGTTTCAAATTATTTTTGTCGGCGGGTTCTCGACCCTGTTGCACGCGATCACCAATCAAAGTGTCGATGCGATGCTGGGCGCCCTGTTGATTGTGGGGGCGACCGGGTGCGGGAGGCGCTGCGGGTGACGCCCGCCCCGCGGCA